>NZ_JBWJVP010000037.1:0-11163 GCF_056339915.1 Blautia sp. ZXY-1-B12
TTCAAAGACAACATCATCCAGGCCCAGTGCCTTGATCGCACTCTCGCCTACAACAGCGTCTTCAGGGAAAATATAGATTCCGTATTCCGGTGCTTCCGGATACATTTCTCTTGTGCTTCCCAGCTCTTCGATGGAACACATCATACCATAGGAATCGATTCCGCGAAGTTTTCCTTTTTTGATTTCAATTCCACCCGGTGTTTTCTTTCCGTCATGTCCACCGGCAACACGTCCGCCGTCAAGAACAACAGGAACCTTATCTCCCTCTTTTACATTAGGAGCGCCTGTAACAATCTGTACAGTCTCTGTTCCGATATTCACCTGGCAGATGATCAGTTTATCTGCATCCGGATGTTTCTCAATTTTTTCAATCTGACCGATCACGATCTTATCCAGATCTGCGTCCAGTTTTTCAAAGCCTTCCACTTTTGTTCCTGTCAGTGTCATGGCATCTGTATATTCCTGTGCTGTCACATCAGAATCCGGCACATACATTTTAATCCAAGATAATGAAGTATTCATTTTGTTAATCCTCTTTCTATATTATAGCTCAGACTTATAGCAGCTTTCCCGGACAGAAATTTCCTCTTGGCTGCATAGCTCTGTTGTTTCAGACAGTCATTTCATCAGAACTGTTTCAGGAAACGGATATCATTCTCATAGAGCAGTCTCATGTCATCAATCTCATATTTCAGAAGTGCAATACGTTCAAGACCTACGCCAAATGCGAATCCTGTGTATTCTTCCGGATCAATTCCGCACATGCTTAATACATTCGGATGAACCATACCGCAGCCAAGGATTTCAATCCAGCCGGAACCTTTACAGAAACGGCAGCCTTTACCACCACACTTGAAACAGGATACATCCACCTCTGCGCTTGGCTCTGTGAACGGGAAGTGATGTGGTCTGAACTTAGTTTTTGTCTCAGGTCCGAATAATTCCTGTGCAAACTCCTGCAAAGTTCCCTTAAGATCTGCAAAAGTGATGTTCTTGTCAATAACAAGACCTTCGATCTGATGGAAAGAAGGAGAATGTGTTGCATCTACTTCATCTGAACGGAATACACGACCAGGTGCGATCATACGGATCGGCAGCTTTCCTTTCTCCATAGTACGTGCCTGAACCGGTGAAGTCTGGGAACGAAGAAGGATAGAATCATTGATAAAGAAAGTATCCTGTTCATCACGTGCCGGATGATTTTCCGGAATATTCAGTTTAGTAAAGTTGTAATCCGCATACTCTACCTCCGGTCCCTCTACTACTTCATAACCCATGCCGATAAAGATACGCTCTACTTCTTCCAGGGCGATGGTGTTCGGGTGACGGTGACCGATTTTAGCTTTCTTTGCAGGTAAAGTCACATCAATCACTTCCTGTTTCATCTTCTCTTCACGGGCTGCTTCTTCCAGTTTCTGCTTGGATTCATCAAGAAGTGCTTCTATCTTGCTTCTTGTTTCGTTTACAAGCTGTCCAACCTTCGGGCGCTCTTCCGGTGCAACATCTTTCATACTCTTTAAAATTGCAGTCAATTCACCTTTTTTACCAAGGTATGCCACACGTACTTCGTTCAGTTTTTCCAGACCTTCGGATTCACTGATCCGTTTTCCGGCTGCTTCAGCCAGTTCCTGAAGTCTTTCTTTCATATCCATGTTCTCTTTCTCCTTTATGTCATAATGTCAGAGAAGAAAAATCGTTACTGAGAACAGAATGAACAGTAACGTAAAATCTGACTCTGACTTGATAGCCACAAATCGCTCCGTTGCAAAAGCAGTTCTCGCAATTCATGTTATAATAGCAGAATTGGCAAACAAAAAACTCCGTCCCACTAAAGGGACGGAGTAAAATATCCGCGGTACCACCCTGCTTCCTGCATTTTCTACAGGCTCTCGGTCTGCTTAACGCGCAGTAACGTCATTTCCTACTCAGTAAATACTGTCATTCAGAAATGCGGCTCCGGTGGGAAATTCAGGAAATATCTGAACCTGAGGCAGCTTCCAGCCGATGGCTTCCTCTCTCTGACGGAAAATAAATCCCTGTAAACACCTTCTAAGCTTTTCATGATTATCAACACTAGTAATCATGCCACAGACGTCAAAATCTGTCAAGTACCATTTACATTATTTATTTTTAAGATATTCATCGATACCTTTGGCACCAGCTTTACCTGCACCCATGGCAAGGATAACAGTAGCTGCGCCTGTAACAGCATCACCGCCGGCATATACACCATCTTTAGATGTCTTACCTGTTTCTTCTTCAGCAATGATACATCTTCTCTTATTGACTTCAAGACCTTTTGTTGTAGAAGAGATAAGAGGGTTCGGGGAAGTACCAAGAGACATGATAACTGTATCTACATCCATGTCATATTCAGATCCCGGAATTTCAACCGGACGACGTCTTCCGGAAGCATCCGGCTCACCAAGTTCCATCTTGACAACCTTCATACCTTTTACATGACCGTTCTCATCTACAAGGATTTCCTTCGGGTTAGTAAGAAGATCAAAGATGATTCCCTCTTCTTTTGCGTGATGAACTTCCTCTGCTCGTGCAGGAAGCTCTGCTTCACTTCTTCTGTATACGATATGTACTTCAGCACCAAGTCTTAAAGCTGTTCTGGCAGCATCCATAGCAACATTACCACCGCCTACAACTGCTACTTTCTTTCCTGCTGCGATCGGTGTATCATAAGAATCATCAAAAGCTTTCATCAGGTTGCTTCTTGTAAGATATTCGTTGGCAGAGAATACACCGCTTGCATTCTCACCCGGGATACCCATGAACATTGGAAGTCCGGCACCTGATCCGATAAATACAGCTTCAAATCCTTCGTCCTCGATCAGCTGATCGATTGTTGTGGATTTACCGATAACAACATTAGTCTCGAATTTAACACCTAATTCTTTAACTTTTTCAATTTCTTTCTTAACAACTTTCTGTTTCGGAAGACGGAACTCCGGAATACCGTAAACAAGAACACCGCCAAGTTCATGAAGAGCTTCAAATACAGTTACATCATAACCAGCTTTTGCAAGATCACCTGCACAGGTAAGTCCGGAAGGACCGGAACCGATCACTGCAACTTTATGTCCGTTCTTAACTTCTGCTCCAACAGGTTTGATATCATGTTCCAGAGCATAGTCAGCAACAAATCTCTCCAGCTTACCGATAGAAACAGCTTCGCCTTTGACTCCGCGGATACATTTACCCTCACACTGGGATTCCTGAGGACATACACGTCCACAGATAGCCGGAAGTGCGGAGGATAATCCGATCACTTTGTATGCTTCTTCGATCTTTCCCTCTTTAATCTCTTCAATAAATCCAGGAATATTAATGGATACAGGACAGCCTTCCACACATTTCGGTTTCTTACAGCCTAAGCATCTCTGTGCTTCTTCCATTGCTTCTTCCTGATTGTATCCAAGACAAACTTCTTCAAAGTTTGTTGCACGTACTTTTGGATCCTGTTCTCTTACAGGAACTTTCTTTAACATCTTTGCATCTGCCATTACTTGTCACCTCCACAATGTCCACATCCGCCATGATGGGTATCACCTTCCTGAAGTTTCAGTAATGCACGTCCCTCTTCAGTCTTATACATCTGGCTTCTCTTCATAGCCTGGTCGAAATCAACGAGATGTCCATCGAATTCCGGTCCGTCTACACATGCAAACTTAATCTCATCGCCAACCTGAAGGCGGCATGCGCCACACATACCTGTTCCGTCAACCATGATCGGGTTCATGCTGACAATTGTATGAATGCCAAGCTTCTTGGTAAGAAGACAGACAAATTTCATCATGATCATCGGTCCGATCGCTACGCAGACATCGTAATGTTTGCCTTCGTTTGTTACCAGATCCTCAAGAGTCTTGGTAACCATACCTGCACGGCCATAGGAACCGTCATCTGTAGTAACATAAAGATTGGAAACTTCTCCCAGTTCTTTCTCAAGGATAACCATATCCTTAGTTTTTGCACCAAGAATAACATCTGCTGTGATTCCATGTTCATGGAGCCATTTTACCTGTGGGTAAACAGGGGCTGTACCAACACCGCCGGCAACAAATACCATTTTCTTTTTCTTTAATTCTTCGATATCTTCCTCAACAAATTCAGAAGGACATCCAAGAGGTCCTACGAAATCGCGGAATGCATCTCCTGCTTTTAATTCTGCCATCTTGATGGTAGATACACCAATCTCCTGAAATACGATTGTGACCGTACCCTCTTCACGATCATAATCACAGATAGTAAGAGGGATTCTCTCACCCTTCTCATCTAACTTAACGATAATAAATTGTCCTGGCTGACAATGGCTTGCAACACGCGGTGCGTGTACAACCATAAGATGGATCTTAGCTGCCAGTGTTTCAGCTTTTAAAATCTTATACATGGTTTTCCTCCTCGCAAATAATAAACCTCTATTAATAATACGCCAAAATCTGACATATGGCAAGGGTTGATTTGTAGCATATATAAGATTTTTTTCACTTTTAACACTCTTTTTCTATCATTTCATATAATTTTGCCAACGCTTCCTTAATACCGCCAACCTCATCGATCAGCCCTTCTTTTACTGCCTCTTTTCCTTCCAGCATGGTTCCTACATCTTTTACCAGCTGAGAAGTATCAAGCATCAGCTCTTCCAGACGTTTCTGAGATGCTCTGGAGTGTTCGGAAATAAATGTAGTGATACGGTCCTGAATTTTCTCCATATTCCGGTAAGTCTGAGCCACTCCGATAAACATACCATTGGAACGTACCGGATGGATCACCATCGTAGCACTTGGTACTGCGAAAGAATAGTCCGCAGATACGGCCATCGGAACTCCGATAGAATGTCCGCCGCCCAGAACCAGTGACACTGTTGGTATACTTAATGAGGCAATCATCTCTGCAATGGCAAGCCCAGCCTCCACATCTCCTCCCACTGTGTTTAAAAGGATCCAGCAAGCCTTCTATTTCTTCATCATCCTCAATGATGGCAAGCTTTGGAAGTACATGCTCATATTTTGTAGTTTTGGAATGGGAGGGTGCAGACTCATGACCTTCCACCTCACCAATGATGGTCAGAAGCTCTACCTTGTGTTTTCGGAATTGCTGTTTAAAACCACCTGTCCCATATCTTTGATCTGCTCATTGGTACTTTCCTGAACTTTATTTTCTGACTCCTGTGTCTCACAGTTTTGCAGCTTCATCCCTGTTTCAGACTCTTCTCTTTTTTCTCCATATCTGTTTTCAGACATAAAAATACCTCCATTTTCTCTATGGAGGTATTATGTGTGTTTCTTTTATAAACTATACATGTCCGACAGCAATAACCCAAAACAGGCAGTCTCAATATACCTGCGGTATTTTACTGCTCATCCCAGTTTGTCCAGTAATCTGTGACATCATCGTCATCATCCAGAAGATCCAGAGTTCTCTGAAGATCCTTGAGTGCCTGCTCATCTGTAAGCTCCACATAAGTCTGAGGAATCATGGCAACCTGTGCTTCTGCAATAGGCAGACCTGCTTTTTCCAGAGCTTCGCGAACTGCACTAAAATCATCCGGAGCAGTAAGAATCTCATAACTGTCCTCTTCCTCGCTGAAGTCCTCAGCACCGGCATCCAGAGCAAGCATCATAATCTCGTCTGCATCCATCTCACACTCTTCTTTGTCAATAATGATCTGACCTTTCTGATCAAACATATAGGATACACATCCCTGAGTTCCGATGCTTCCGTTACCCTTTGTAAATGCATTACGTACATTACCTGCTGTACGGTTCTTGTTGTCTGTCAGAGTCTCAACAATGATAGCAACACCGTTCGGGCCATAAGCCTTCATATACAGCTCTGGTTGGTTGTTGCAGAATCAGCACCTGCTGCTTTTTTGATACCACGTTCGATTGTACCGTTTGGCATGTTGTTTGCCTTCGCTTTGGCAATTACATCACGAAGTTTGCTGTCTATATATTCGGATCCGGACCGCCTGCTTTGACAGCCATAACCAGCTCACGTCCGATTACTGTAAAAATCTGTCACCTTTTTTTGCATCGTTTTTCTCTTTCTTATGCTTAATGTTTGCAAATTTTGAATGTCCTGACATCTTTCTTTCTCCTTTTGTTAATTATTTTTATCTGCTGCTGTTTATACAGCAACATTATTATCCCGCTCCACCTTAACCTTGCCAATGGTTTTATTACCAATAGACAAGATCGTAAAGCAGTATCCAATCGCTTTTATGCTTGTATCAACATCCTTATCTGTAGGAATATGTCCCAGAATATTGGTCAGATAACCGTTCAGTGTTTCAAACTCTGTATCCCCAAAATCTGCATCCAACTCTTCTTCCACATCCTCCAGATAAGCAAGCCCGTCAATGATCAGACTGTTATCTTTCTGTGCGCGGATCGTAATTTCATCCTCATCATATTCATCCAGAATATCTCCGACAATCTCCTCCAGAATATCCTCCATGGTAACGATCCCGGCTGTCTGGCCATATTCATCCACAACAATTGCCATATGAATCTTTCTGGCCTGCATAGTATGAAAAAGATCTCCAATCCCCCTTGTTTCAGGAATCAGGGATGCCTGGCGGATAATTCCGGGCAGTTCCTTCAACGGTTTGAACTTCGCCCAGGGATTCTGTGTCATAAACTTAAGTGCATCTTTATAATGGACAATTCCTTTGATATTGTCAATATTCTCCTCATATACCGGATAACGGGAATTCCCCTCTTCCAGCATAGTGTCAATCATGTTCTTGAGCAATATCTCCTCGTCAAAGGCCACCACGTTCTTTCTGTGAGTCATGATATCATGGGCTTCTGTCTCATTAAAAGATATGATATTCTGGATCATTTCCGCCTCATTCTCCTGGATGACGCCCTGTTCATGAGCTTCATCTACAATGGAAATGATTTCCTCTTCTGTGACAGACTTTTCTGTACGGTTTATCTCCACACCAAAAGGCACTGCTGCCAGTCTGGCGATCCAGGTGACAGATACAGTAAAAGGCTTTAACAGATTCAGCCAGAAATGTACCAGGTTCAGATACTTATATGCATAAGCTTCAGGATGATAAGTACCAACCCGCCGAAAAGCCAGAATACCGATTGCAGCAAGAAAAATCACGCACAACGCCATTACCAGGATCAGTGCAGGCACATGCTTTATGTATGGATAAAATGCATCCACAGCATATGGGACCAGAAAAGTACCAAAACAAATACCACATGCCATTACGATCAGCGGAATTGCATTGACAAACTGCGCCGGTTTGTCGATCAGAGTCATCAGCATCTGTGCTTTTTTATCGCCTTCCTCTGCTTTCTTCTGTGTATCATTCTCACTTATGTTTCTCAGCGCTGCGGCAAACCCGTAAAAAATTCCATTCAGCCACAACAGTAACAGTAAAACAAATAAGCCCCAGAGGGGCATACTACTGCCATCTTCCATTATATTATTCAGTCTCCTCCTTATTGAATATGCGTAATTACTGGTAAAATATATCACTTTCTCCATTAATCGTCAAGATACTGACCGGACAGAGATACCAAAAATTACTGTTCATTTATTGTTCACGCACTACTATCCGAGACATGCAAGCCAAAAAATCGTAATACCGGATCAGATGATATATCCCTTAAAAAGTAAAATCAGAACGTAAGCTCCAGGCTGATCTCAAGTGCATGATTCACCTTATCCAGCATCGCATCATCCAGATGACAGACTTTATCTTTTAATCTTCTTTTATCTATAGTACGAAGCTGTTCCAGCAAAATCACAGAATCTTTTTCAATCCCATAGAGTTCCGCATTGATCTCAATATGTGTAGGAAGCTTAGCCTTGTTCATTTTTGATGTAATAGCAGCACAGATCACTGTAGGGCTGTGCCGGTTACCTACGTTATTCTGAATGATCAGAACCGGCCGGATTCCACCCTGTTCACTCCCCACTACAGGGCGAAGATCAGCATAAAATATATCCCCTCTTTTAATTACCACACAATTCACACTCCGATTCTTTCCGGTTTCAATTTACAACATTGCCATAAGAAGAAACCTTGTTATCAGCCGGATATTTCCTGTCCGGTTAAGATAAAGTATTTCCACCTTTTTCTTGTGTATACATGCGTGGTATATAAAAATCAGTTATCGCTCACTTCGTCTCTATTCAGCAAACAGTAACATTATATTTCTTTCCCGTTTTTAATATAGACTCTCGGCACACGCGGGCTGATATCACAGGCAAACTCATAGGAAAATCTGCCACAGAGATCACCAATCTCCTCAATACCGATAAACTCATCCCCGTCTCTGCCGATCAGTGTTACCTCATCGCCCTTCTTCACATCACCAATCTCAGTCACATCTACCATAAACTGGTCCATACAGACTCTGCCAAGGATCGGAGCCTTTTGTCCATGTATCAGAACCCAGCCTTTATTGGAAAGCTGCCTGGAATAGCCGTCTGCATAGCCCACCGGAACAGTTGCCACACGAAGCTTCCTGTCAGCCACATAAGTACCGCCGTAGCTGATCGCTGCTCCGGCAGGAACGTCCTTCACATAAGTCACATGACTCTTAAGTTCCATAACCGGCTCAAGCTTTACAATATCTCTCTCCACCTCAGAAGAAGGATAAATTCCATAAATTGTGATTCCGGCGCGGACAATATTCAGATTTGCTTCCGGCATACGTATGATGCCCGCACTGTTAGAACAGTGATGCAGAGGAATTTCCACTCCTGCCTCTTCTACGCGCCTTGAAAAATCCAGATACCGCTCCAATTGTACCATAGCCGGACTTCTGTCATACTCATCTGCTCTTGCAAAATGAGTAAACATACCCTCAATCTCAAGATTTGGAAGTTCTGAAATTTTTTTAATTTCCTCTACATTTTCCTGTGCATCCGCAAAACCGATCCTGGTCATTCCTGTGTCCAGAGCAATATGAATATGTACAGTTTTTTTCTGCAGAACCGCTTCGTCTGAAAGTTTCCTTGCCTCCTCATATTCGCACACTGCAGGACGGATCTCATAACGGACAAGTTCCGGAAAATATTCATCAAAAACAATTCCAAGGATCAGGATTGGTTTTGTAATCCCGGCTTCTCGCAGATGAATCGCTTCTTCCGCAGTTGCAGCCGCAAATCCCCAGATATAATCATAATCCTCAATGAGATGTGCAACCGGCACCGCGCCATGTCCATAAGCGTCAGCCTTTATGACTGCGATCATCTTTGTCTCTTCTGCAATATTTTTTCTCATTTCCCGGAAATTATGTTCTACTGCATCCAGTGAAATGACTGCTTTTACTCTGCTATCTTTCTTCATAATAATTTTCCTCTGTTATTTTTTCATGTTAATATCTGCAAATTGTTTCACAGATTTACTGCCTCAAAATGAATATTCTATCTTAGTATTTCCGGCAGAAAACAGATGATATCTCCTGCGGTCATCCCTCGCTGCCCTACTGTTTCAGCAGCCAGATCACCTGCCAGCCCATGCACATATACACCAAGTGCAGCCAGCATAACAGGAGAAAATTTCTTTTCTGCTGCCAGATACATACACTGTATACCGGCAAGCACACCGCTTAACACATCTCCACTTCCCGCTGTAGCCATTCCTGCATTACCCGAAATGTTCAAATACATATCTCCAAAAGCATCTGCCACCACAGTACAGGCATCCTTCAGAACGCAAACCGCTCCAGACTCATTTGCATAATCAGCTGCGGTCTGTGCCAGACAATCCTGGATCTTACCGATTTCTTTTCCGCACAGACGACTCATCTCACCAATATGAGGTGTCAGGATCACATGTTCCCCGATAAAACACTTCCAGTTGTCATGGACTGACAGAAGATTCAGGCCATCTGCATCCAGAATTACTGTTTTTTTACACTCAGCTGCCTTCGCCAGGAACCACTGAGCTCTTTCCCTGCTCTGCGCTCCGGTTCCAAGACCCGGTCCTATCACAAGCACATCACACCAGTCAAGCATTGCCTGGTTTTTTTTCTCATCAAAATCACAGGTGATCATGGCTTCCGGCAACAGTGTCTGCAACGGAATCCTGTTGGCCTCCACGGTCTGAATTCTCACCATTCCCGCAGAGCTTTTCAGAGCAGCTGCTGCACTCAGATATGCAGCTCCGCACATTCCTTCGCTGCCAGCTATAAGAAGAACCTTGCCGAAGGTTCCTTTATTTCCATAGGGAACTCTCTCCGGAAGCATTTTCAAATCTTCACGTTCCAGATGATGCATACAGATTTTCTTTCCGGGTATGGAATAGATTCCGATATCCGTAACAACGATCTCACCGCCATACATGCGTCCGGGATAAAAACACAGCCCTCTTTTGCGAAAAGCAAAGGTAACCGTAAGATCTGCCCGGAATGCAATCCCCTTCTCAAATCCGGTATCTGAGTCAATCCCGGATGGAATATCCACAGCTACTTTATACGCAGATGCCCGGTTCATTGTACTGATAAGCTCTGCATATTTTCCCTCTACAGGTCTGCTCAGTCCAACCCCAAAGATGGCATCTACTATAGTAGTATATTCATCCGGATCCAGGTTATGCACCCGGGGCACCTGATAATATTCTGCTGTTTTAAGCTGTCCGGCAGTTTCAGCAGTCATTTTCTCTTCCTTACCCGCAATATAATACCAGGTTCTGACTCCTCTCAACTGAAGCAGTCTGGCAATTGCCAATCCGTCTCCGCCATTGTTGCCGGTTCCGCAGACCACAAGGATTTTCTCTTTTTCTTTATTCTTTAATCTCTGTACAATCTCCTCAACCGTCTTTAATGCTGCCCTCTCCATAAGTACCGGAGACGATATCCCGGCTTTCTGAATCGTATTATGATCCAGTTCTTTCATCTCAACAGCAGTTACAATCTCTCTCATCTGTTCACCTCCTGTTTACAATAACACATTTACATGCAAGAGAAAAGCTGTGATCAGATGACCACAGCCTTGTGTTTCACAGTTATCCCTTACATCCCTTCATGTTCCTTTCTGTACTCACTCAGGTTATAGGACAAAGTCATAAGACTCTCTGAAAGATGTACGTTCTCTACCATTACATCCTCCGGGGCATCCAGATCAATATGTGCAAAATTCCAGATTGCCTTAATTCCATTATCAATTAAAATCTTT
>NZ_JBWJVP010000038.1:0-2361 GCF_056339915.1 Blautia sp. ZXY-1-B12
AGGATGCTCTGATCGAAGCATTAGACAGCGGAAAAGTAAAGAAATATGTGACAGACTTTGCAAACCATACAGTAGCAGGACATAAGGGAATCCTGGTAACTCCACACCTTGGAGCATCTACAGAAGAATCCGAAGAAAACTGTGCGGTAATGGCTGTAAAAGAAGTCAGAGATTTCCTCGAGAACGGAAATATCAAGAACTCTGTAAACTTCCCGAACTGCGACATGGGAACCTGCGTAGCAGTAGGACGTATCGCCATCTGCCACAAAAATATCCCGAACATGATCAGCCAGTTCACCAAGATCCTTGGTGCAGAAGGCCTGAACATCGCAGATATGACAAACAAGAGCAAAGGCGAATACGCTTATACTCTCATCGATCTGGAAAGCACAGCATCCAAAGAAGCACTGGATGAGCTGAAAGCAATTGAAGGTGTTTCCAGAGTTCGTGTGGTAAAATAAGAAACATTGATCTGAAAAAGTAATAAAAAATCTCCTGTGATTCTGGTTGCAATCACAGGAGATTTTTTATTACTTTACTATAAACTATTTTTTGACTTTGAATTTTTTTATATCGGAATATGGACTGTAAACTCTGGATTTATTTTTGGAGGTCTTATTCCAGGAACGTACTGTCACATACCAGGTGCCTTTCTTTACGTTTGTAAAGGTTACAGTTACGGTATTTTTGCCTTCTGTACGTTTCACATATTTCTTAACCGGGTATTTTTCACCTGCGGAAGTCTTGTATTTGTTTCCAAGCAGGATTTCATAACCTGTGGCATTTTTGCATTTTGTGTAAGTAACAGTCACAGTGTTTTCTTTTACAGTAATATCTTTGATCTTTGGCTGCTGCGGTGTGACAACAGTGATCTTGATCTTCTTGATCTTTGTCCAGGAACCATAGACCTTATTGCCCTGTGCATCCAGAACCCAGCTTCGGGCTGCCACATACCAGGTACCTTTTGAAAGATATTTGAAAGATGCCTGTGGCTTGCCTGTTGAGGAAACTGTCTTGCTGAACTTTTCTGTCTGGAGCATATTTGATTTCTTGCTGATTACGAAGTCATAACCCTGAGCACCTGCACATCCTTTGGAAAGTTTGACAGTTAATTTATTTCTGTCAATGGAATGGCTGGAAATCTTTGTGTTAGCAGGACGCAGGTATGCACCGTTTTCATCTGTGATACTTCCGTCTGTGTGAATGACTCTGCCATTGAGAGATTCTGTACCAAATGCTATGAAATAATCCTGTCCTTTGGAAAGGGTAAAGTCAGCATATGGAATACTGCGCTCAAATGCACCGCCTACAGTTACAGTCTGGATACACTGCAGAACCCCATTCTCAGCATCATACCAGAACAGATTTGCCATAAGTCCTGCACAGGAAGCATCTGCCTTTACAGAAAGCACAGCCGGGAAATCGAAAGCTCCGTTTCTTCCAAGATGGAAACCGAAATCATTCTGGTTTGTGGAGATCAGGCTGTATAACGCTGCCGGGATATATTCTGCTGTGTTTGTAACAGAAAGATCTATATCCGCAGGTGTTTCTGATGTAATGGAAGTACCGTTGATTTCCCAGATGAAACCATTCTCCATATCAAGATTCAGGGAAATATCTTTGCCTTTTATCCCGGATAAAACAGAAGCAGGAAGTGTCCTGGAACCGTTCAGGGTAATGGAAATGGTATCTTTTTCTTTGGAAACCTTAATCAGATCATTGACAGCATCCCAGCCTTTCTTCTGGAAACTTCCCTCAATATAAGGTTCCCCATCACCAAGCTTTACCGAGGTTTTTTGTATCCTGATGTTTGCACCGCTTACAGGTGTAAGTTATGATTCCGTCAGTTTCTGTAGTTGGTTCTGTAGTGATAACGCCGCTGTCATAGTCATGGCCATATGCGGAAATGGTATAACCGGAGGATAGTGTTTCACCACAGTCTGCGCAGTAGGTATCTCCGCTGTACCCGCTGGAAGTACAGGATGGAGAGGAGTAGTAGCGTCCGGCGGTGTGTGGGTGCGTGCATTGCTTCTCTGGTGATTGTGTAAGCAATAGTTTCTGTTTTCGTAATTCCCCTTGTTTGCGTCTTCGCCAGTGTAAATTGCGGTAGCGGTATTGTCTCCGACATTCAGATCTTTAGTTGAATCTTGCCATTCCCAGTTTTCAGGAAGAGGATCAGGATCAATCTCATTTACTTTCTTACAGGACCATGGAACGAAGATTGTGTTTTTCAATGGAAAATTTGGTGTATTGTCTGATTCCTTTATTGTAAAAGACCAATTTGGATCACTTAGGTCACCGGTGGTGGGATAATAAAAATCACCCTCATTAACAGCTATTTTTACTGTATAGTCTCCTGCG
>NZ_JBWJVP010000039.1:0-7613 GCF_056339915.1 Blautia sp. ZXY-1-B12
CGGATGCCAAGCAGAAGAAGGTTTGTCATAGACAGCTGATGGTTCATACAGAAATCGATCAGATTTTTAGTTGGTCCCGGCTCCAGATAATAATCCTTAACTGCCACAAACAGATCCTTCATCTCAATGTCAGAAGAACGAAGTTTTGGATTTCCATGACGTTTTCTTGCTTCCTCCAGTACGGACGGTCCCTGAATATCAGAATACAGAGGTTCGCCCAGTGCATCCAGCTGATCATCCCAGAATTTCTTATCTTTTGCAAAACGTTTCTCGTTGCCTGCTTTTGCAAGGTCTTTTTTCAGTACTGTCTCAAAGTCTGCCAGTTCCTGCGGATAGGCTGTTCCATATTTATAATAAGTATATAACTGAAACAGATCACCGATCATTACTACCAGACCACAGGAATCGATCAGTCTGTGATCCATATGTACAAAGAAACCATTATATCCTTCCGGCAGCTTCAGCATAGTAAACTCGCACATGGGAATGTCATCACCGTCAAAGGTTTCGTATGCCCACTGCTGCATCAGCTCGTCTGCTTTTGCAAGGCTTCCCATTCCTGACAGATCCTTGAATCCGATATCTCTTGGATCCTGTTTTACAAGGTATTGCTGTACATTTCCGTCTTTATCAGGCTTCGTAAAACGGATTCTGGTGCATCCGGAACGTTCTGTCTCCATCTGAATACATTTTTTTAATAATCCAAAATCCAGTTCAGCCTGTACAGACGCCACAACACTGACACCGGATACCTGCTGTGTACCGTAATCCATGATCCAGTTATGGTGCATTTTCTGTGCTGCTGTTAAAGGATAGTAGTTTGTCATACTTTATTTAACCTCCATCACCCGTTTTTTCTCTTTTCCCGGGTACAAAAACATTACATACTTGTTCAGTAGCCCACAGTTATTTTAAAAATAATGTACTGGCAGCTACAACATTACTTTTTTATTACGTGACAAAAATAGCACAGATTTTTCCCAAATGCCAGTACCCTCAGCACTTAATGAACACTTTACATAAAATTGACCGAGACTTATCATGCATTTAACAAAACGCATCTGATAAGTCCCGGTCAGGGATTGTTATCATTCATAATCGCCTTTGGCGGTTGAAAACAGTCACATTATTTTTCAGAATTACTGCCATCATATTTCTCAAAAAACTCCATCACTGTACGCTGATACAGTTCCGGATCTGCATAGGCACTGCACAGATGTCTTGCTCCCTGTACAATGACCAGTTCCTTTGGTGCTTTGCACAGCATATAGTTCTGGAATGAATTGTTCGGGTACACATAAGTATCCTTCTCTCCATGAAAGAAAAGGACAGGTCTTGTATTCCTTTTCATAGCTTCTGTGGTATCTGCATCTTTCATACGAAATCCTGCCACAAAATGGCACAGACAGTTCATTTCCTTCAAAAGCAAAGGAATATAATGCAAATGAAACCAGTTGTCAGCCATATCCCGCATCTGTCTTTCCATAGACTGAAAACCACAGTCTGCGATCAGCCCTTTCACCTCTGACGGAAGCCTGTATCCGGATGCCATCAGTACAGCGGCTGCTCCCATAGACTGTCCATACAGATAGATTGGAAGCTTCTCCTCATTTCTCTCGGACACATAAATTGCCCAACGCTGCACATCCCATTTTTCCTTTGCTCCAAAGGTAATATATTTTCCTTCACTTTCTCCACAGCATCGCTGTTCCATAAACAGAAGATTACATTGATGCTCATGGAGATATTTTGCCATAAATGACAGGGAACCAAATCTGCTGCCCCTGTAACCATGGCTTAAGATAACAAACCGCTTTGCATGCTCTGCCGGCAGATAGAATCCGTGGAGTTTTAATCCATCCACGCTTTGGATATAACAGTCCTGCATCTTCTGAGTCTCGCACCATGCCCTGCTCTCATCATATTCCTTTTCGTATCCGTTTCTGGGATGATTATCCCGTATATGAGATAATTCAAACCATTTCTTTCTTTCCTTTTTCCTTCCCCCTCTTTTGCAGCAGACCACCATGTTAAAAAAGCGCCAGCCAATCTCCATAATTCCTGAGAAAAAAAGCAATCCTGCTGCTGACAACCTGAAAAATTTTTTCTTCATCTGATTTTCTCCTCTTCTTACCTGTCAGAATGTGTTTGAAATAACTACACCACTTGCTTGTCTGCGAGTCCTGTTGTACAGATGAAAAAGCCTCGGTGTAGCCCGAAATATTCACGCCAGCTTTCTCATAATCTGCTTTCTGTAAATTTTCTCATAAATTCTTCATACTCACAAGGCTTCCCCCAGAAATATCCCTGTGTGAATTCCGGGTACAGTTTTCGGATCATGGCCCATTCCTGCTCATTTTCCACGCCTTCGATACAAATCCTCATATCCAGATTATGGATCATGGTGCAGAACTGATTCAGCAGATAATATTCCTGTTCATCTGCAACTGCTTTCACAGTGAAAGAGCGGTCAATCTTAATGATCTCCGGTTTCAGCTCACTGAGATAATGGAAGTTCGAATATCCGGTTCCAAAGTCATCCAATGCAAGACTGATTCCCATCCGCCTCAGTTCTGTGAGAAAATGCTTCTCATTGATATTTTGTTCCAGAAGGTCACTCTCTGTCAATTCCACGATCAATGCTTCCAGCGGCAGTCCTGCTCTTTTCATTTCTGCACTGATATCCTGGATCACATCAGACTTGGATGCCTGAACCTGGGAAATATTAATACTCACTCTAAAACCTGGAAGTACTTTCCGAATCTCGCTGCATTTTCCCATAGCTTCTCTCATCATCCAGCGGCCAGCCGGAATAATAAGACCGGTTTCTTCCAGAATCGGAATAAACTCTGCCGGTGAAATCATCCCGAGTTTTTCAGAAGTAAAACGCATTAAAGCTTCTGCTCCATAAGGTACTTTTTTATCTTCGGCAAATACAGGCTGATAAAAAGCCGTAAAACCCTGGCAGCCATTGAGCACAGCCTCCCGCAGTTCCTGGGTAATCTCCCTCTTCCGAAGAAATTTCCTGTAGGTTTCTCCGTCAAATATATAACAGCGGTTTCTTCCCAGCGTCTTTGCCTCATTCAAAGCAAAATCCGTCAGCTTCAGGGCTTCTGAATACTGATTTCCCTCTAATGCCGCAAATGACACAATTCCTCCTGAAACCGTATACATGACCTTAAACTCGTTAGATTCAATAAATCTGTCTGTTGCAGCTCTCACTTTATCATAAAGTTTATCTGCATCCCTCACCTGGTCAGAAGAAACATCCAGAATCAGAAATTCATCTGCCACAAGCTTGTACACTTTCTGTCCTTCTGACAGGCATCCGGAAATACAATCAGCCGTTTTCCTAAGCACAAAGTCACCGTACTCCTGTCCGAAGTTATCATTTATTTCCTTAAAATGATCAATTCCAATACGAAGCAGATATCCTGTTTCCAGAGGAGTGTCCTGTTGGTCCATATACTCCCGGAATCCTGTCTCTCCTAATAACCCGCTTACATTATCTGCCTTCTGTCTTTCTCCAATCTCATTGATACAACCAATCATATAAAGAGGTTTCATATTATCATCCCGCACCAGATATCCTTTGCAATGAATCCAGACCGGCACTTTTTTCAGATCCAGCCATCGATATTCCATGCTATGTGTACAGCGGTCTGTTTTAAGAAGATTATCAAATTCCTCCTTCATTTTTTCATAATCAGGTTCATATACAAATTCTTTATGGTTTGAAATCACATTATGAAAACTATTTTTCGGAATACAGAAACGGTCAAGAGCCTGGTTTGCTATGTAATAAAAATCTGTTCGGAAATCAACCACATACGGGTAATTATCTGTGGTCGGACTCAGAAGAGCGATCACGCTGCAAAGCTCATCCAAGGGCATGCTCTGATATTTCTTCTCCTGCAGGATCACTTCATCTGTAATTTCCTCTGTGGAATGCTTTTCCATACGGGAAAGCAAGTGACCCGGATCAGTTGACCGCGCAATCTTCTTCCTGCGCTTCTGACGGTACAGCATGGTATCGCTTCGCCTTACAATATCTTTAAAATCAAAATCTATATCAGGCTGATAATAAGCGTATCCTGCTGATATACTAAGCGGATAATCCAGCTTGTGTGTTTTCGCTGTTTTTTTCAGAAGCAGCTCCAGGGTCTTCAGCCGTTCCGGAATCATATCTTTCTCGTCACTGTGATATACATACGCAAACTCATCACCACCGATTCTGAAACAGTTCTTCACATTCTGAAATGCCTGACTGATACACTGATAACACAGCTTCAGCGCCTCATCTCCCTTTTCATGTCCAAAATTATCATTTATCACTTTCAGATCATCCAGATCAAAAACCACCACACCTGTGGTACTCAGTTTAATTTCACCTTCATCCAGATATTTCACCATATCCTCGTAAGCATTTCGGTTCATGGCCTCTGTGAGCATATCCATATTGGCTATTTTCTGCAGATAAATCACCTTTTGCTTCTGGATATATTGATCGTAATATTGAGAAACCTGTATCCAGATCAGCATAATAATAAACAGCATAGTTCCCATGGAAAGCAAAATGGATATCTGTTCAAATCTTCTTAAATAATAAAAAATCATTTCCGCCATTCCAAATCCCATGACCACGCACATAGGATACCGGAATTTTTGGGCTACATCATTTTCTTTTTTTCCGGCTTCGTAAAGAATGATCACAACTGTGTAAACCACATTTGCAACCATAATAACATGAATTACAGAAAGTAACCGGGACATATCAATAATTCCTGTACACTGAAGCAAAACATCGACTGCCATATTTGTAAGATAGAGGATGGAAAAAATCAATGCACCTTTGTGGTACCTGCTTTTGCAGATATCATATAACAGGAAATTAAATGGCACCGGAAAAAGAAAGAGTGAAAAATACTCCACAAAATATAAGGTTCTTCCATCCGGGATCAAAAACTGCAGAAAACCACATTGTACCAGTGTCCATACTGCGACCAGCAATGAAAAAAATCCAAGATTTAAAAAAATCTCAATTTTCGCTTCTGTCTTGTCGCTTCTTTTTCTTCGCGCTGCACCACAATAGAGAAGTATGCAGATAACAGCGGCAAACAGGATTCCACAGCTGATCACCAGAATTCCAAGACAGTCCGTTAAGATTTTCAGAATACAATCGCCTCGTGTTCCGTATACAAGGCTGACTTCATTTCCATAATAGCCCTCATATACCGGAATAATTCTGACCTCCAGGTTTTTACCTGAACTGTCTCCGGGAATATCCACAATATGCCAGCAGCTTCCAGGTGTCTTCATAAAACCCGGAGCATCCGCTTCATTTCCATATTCATATATTTTTTCTCCATCCAGCCAAACTTCTGCAATGGTGTGGGTGGTTTTAAATAAGATAGATTTGGGAACATCGAAGTCTTCGGGCAGGGCAATATTCTCTGATTTGATTTCTCCCTCTTTCAGTTCTTTTGTTTCGCACCGGATCGTATTATCCCAGAACAATTTTTCTCTGGCCGTACTCTGTCTGAAAATCCAACCTGAAAAACAAATGGCGAATATCCCAAATGCAAACAGAATAATCCATAGTTTTTTTTCTATTTTCATAGTCTCTCCCTTATCCAATATATCTGTATTCTGAGATATATCCAACAGTCAAACGGATAATATCAGATATTTTCTATATTTCGTACTTTCCATTGCATCACAGATTTCTGAATAATTGTTAGTGCTTTTTGACACTTTCTTTATTTTTAGAAACACAAAATTTTACGGCATTTTGAGTAAGAAATCAAAAAGCAGAAATGTCTTTCACGAATAAAATCGCTTCAGACATTTCTGCTCTATCTGCTGTCCTGTCTGATATACTTCAGACACAGGATAAATATACAATTTGGGGATAACGGTCTGCGTATTCTTTTTCCAGGCCGTATCTTTCCAGAAGTTCTTCCACTTTTCTCCGGGTTTCGGTGCAGCTTATCCCCATATTTCTCAGACTTTCTCCAATTCCGTCTCCGAGCGTACAGCGCGGATCAAAGGATTCCATTGGCATCTGAAATACCATCTGAATATCCCTCTGCTACCTGAAAAAGCCAGTTTCCGCAATTATACTTTTCCAGATAGTTTTTCTTTTTTATAATAGTTATATCAGCAAAGCTAACGTTCCAACAACAATAAGCAGCAGTCCTGTTCCTGATTTCAATGACAGTTTTTCATGGAATACAATATATGAGAATGCAACGGTCACAAGAATACTCAGTTTATCAATGGGAACTATCACACTGGCCGGACCTGTCTGAAGTGCTCTGTAATAACATAGCCAGGAACCGCCTGTTGCAAATCCGGAAAGAATAAGGAACAGCCAGCTTTTTCTGTCAATGTTATTAACCGTATTCTGCTTTCCGGTCACAAATACTACAATCCACGCCATCACCAATACAACAGCAGTCCTGATCGCAGTTCCAAGATTTGAATTGACATCCTGAATTCCAATCTTTCCCAAAATAGAGGTAAGACTGGCAAAAACAGCGGAACCGACTGCATAAAGCAGCCACTTCTTATCTTCTGCCTTCTCCTTTGTTTCCTTTTTCTGTATCATCAGATAAGTACCGATACCGATAAGAATCATTGAAACAAATTTCAGCCACGTTATTTCTTCCCTGAGAAAAATAAAAGCCAGCAGCATCGTTATCACTGTACTCGATTTATCAATTGGTGTTACTTTATTGATATCTCCAATCTGCAGTGCTTTGAAATAGCATAGCCAGGATATCCCCGTTTGACAGTCCTGACAAAATCAAAAAAATCAGGACTTTTGCCGAAATATCTCTGATTTCACTTTGTGCCCCGACCATGAATACCATAAGCCATGAAAAGACTAACACTACACCAGTTCTTAATGCTGTCGCAACATTAGAATCTGTGTTTCTGATTCCGCATTTTGCCAATATGGCTGTCAAGCCTGCAAACAGAGCAGAACCAAATGCAAATAATATCCACATATTATTTCCCCTCCATTACCCAGGCAAATGCTTTCGCAATTCTTATATCCGGTTCTCTAAAATGATTGCCCTGATTCCATTCCAGGTTACAATTGATCCCATGCTCTATGAGCCACCCATATCCCATCCGGATACAGTTTCCAACCTGTGACATCACCGAATTTCTCGTTTTTTCTTCTCTGTCACCAAGACTTAGATAAACTGTCTCACTTTTAATTTCATGTTCCTTCATATACTCAATAAATCCCGGAAACCAGACAGACGGTGAAGCAGCTGCAATGCCGGAAAATACATCTGTCTGATATGCTGCCCATAACGAGAACAGCCCCGCAAGAGAATATCCCCCGATATAATATGTCCTGCTTTTGTCTGTGCATAATGTCAGAATCTGCTCCAGTGTCCTGACAGCACCATCACCAAAGTCTTCATTTCCGAACACTGCCGGTGCTTTCCATGGAGACAACTCATAATTCCAGTCATCAACTTTTGCAGCAATGAGTCTGAAATCTGTTGAAGTCCTTTTTCGGATTTCTTCAACCTCATTCTTAAGAACAGATAATTCATGATCACCAGTCAACTGAATCAAAACAGTATCCGCAT
>NZ_JBWJVP010000040.1:0-2883 GCF_056339915.1 Blautia sp. ZXY-1-B12
ACACTATGTGCAATTTTCAATTTTCAGGATGCTGTATTGTGGATCATCAACAGTAATGGTGAAATCATTGTAAGTACACAGAAAAATATTGACGTCCGGGATCCAATCCCACTGGAAGAATTCGATGCTTCCAAATGGGGAAGCAACTATTATCAGATTGGAAAGTTTTATGGTTTCTTTAAAACAGATCATTTGAGTGTTATTGCCCCGATCACCTCTGATATGGAAACCAAAGGTTACGTGGCAATCCATTATTCGATGACAAACCTTTATCAGAGCCGAAGCAGTATTCTTTTTATCATGCAGGTAATCTTTCTCCTGTGCTATGCAGCCACCAGTCTTCTGCTCTGGGCTTACAGCCACTACATACGTAAGCCCCTGGCCAGGATCATGAAAGGTGCCAGTGAATATGCAGGAGGTAATCTTGCATATAAAATAGACGTTACTTCTGATGATGAAATGGGATATCTTGCCAAAACTCTGAATTATATGTCCGATGAACTGAACAAAAACGGAGAATATCAGCGTAAATTCATTGCAAATGTCTCTCATGATTTCCGTTCTCCCCTTACCTCCATCAAGGGATATGTCAATGCCATACTGGACGGTACCATCCCCTATGAGATGCAGGAACGGTATCTGAAGATCATCGCTTTTGAATCTGAACGTCTTGAAAAACTCACCCGCAGTCTTCTGACTCTGAATGAACTGGATATGAAAAAACGGATGATGCACATCCAGCGTTTTGATATCAATGATATCATCAAAAACACAGCAGCTACATTTGAAGGCATCTGCACCAGCCGCCAGATTCGTCTGGAGCTGCTGCTCTCCGGACATGAACTTTATGTCAGAGCTGATATGGAACAGATTCAGCAGGTTCTTTACAACCTTCTTGATAATGCCATTAAATTCAGCAATGATAATTCCTCTGTTCAGATTGAAACAACTGTAAAAAGCGGTAAGGTCTTCGTTTCTGTAAAAGATTACGGAACCGGCATTCCCAAAGAAAGCCTGGGCAAAATCTGGGATCGTTTCTACAAGATTGATGCATCCCGCGGAAAAGACCGTAAAGGCACCGGACTTGGACTTTCTATAGTCAAAGAGATCATCAATGCACATAACCAGAATATTGATGTGATCAGTACAGAAGGTGTGGGAACCGAATTTATCTTTACTCTGGAGAAAACGAAATAAATTTCTTTCACTTGAAAAATATTGTCTTAAATATACCTGTAACAACCCTCTTACCTGGAGCGTGTCTGAGAGGACTGCTATAAAAAATACCGTAACAAAAGTATATATCATTTACTTTTATTACGGTATTTTTTTATTCTATGGCAATCCTCGTAAATAATGCATTTAGGACATTTCACCCACCTTAACTAAACGGTGTTCTCAGCATTCTGTCTTCATTTACGAGATAGATTCCTCTCGGTGTGATCCTGATTTCAGGAATCACAGGCAGTGCCATAAATGACAGGGTGATAAACGGATCAAATCCTTCTTTCACTCCCATCTCATGGGCCTTCGGAATCATTTTTGCAAGTGCTCCGTTTACACTCTCGTAGCCGGCATCGCTCATCAGTCCCATGACAGGAAGTGGTAAGGTTCCATAAATCTCTCCGTTGCATACCAGAGTATAACCACCCTGCGTCCGTATCATTTCTTTTACAGCAACAGCCATATCACGATCATTATCTCCTACTACAATAATATTGTGGGAATCATGGGAAACACTGGAAGCAATAGCTCCGCCGTGGATTCCATAGCCTTTTACAATGCCCACTCCCATCTTGCCCGTATTCTTATGACGCTCGATCACTGCAATCTTCTGATATTCTCCGTCCGGAGCAAAATATTTCTCACCATCCGATTCTATCCATGGAACCTCTTCCAGAACATCTTTTGTCACAATCTGTTTCTCAAGCATCTGAATCACTCTTGCCTTTGTTCCCGGATGTTTCAGTTTTAGACGTTCCTCACTGAAACCTGATACATGAACTGTATTTTTCAGATATGGAGGACATGGTTTCAATTCTGCTTTCTCATCTTTAATGATCTTCTTACCACAATGATATACATCTACAACATTCAGATCTGCCACATTATCCAGAATGACAAAATCTGCCTGTCTTCCGGGTGCGATCATTCCAAGTCTAAGGCAGCTTGGACGGCCCTCTCCGCATATCGATCCTTCGCTGGAGCATATTCTGATCACCGGAATGCTTCATACTTTTTTTGAATTGATCATCCACGAAATGCCGCTCAAAGATGCCGAAATGATATGTGCAAGCACCACATGTTTGTTCTCCAGTTCCACTTTAAACATCGCATTAGGCAGCTTTTCCAGAACAGTGCCTTCCACTTCGATTACATCTGCTTTTGACATTTTAAACCTCCTGTATGTCGTCCAATTATTTCGTAAGAGTCAGAATCTCCGGATCTCCGTCTGTAACAAGAATCGTATTCTCATAATGAGCAGAAAGAGAACCATCCATAGTTACAACAGTCCACTCATCATCCAGCCATGCCACATCTGCACGTCCCAGATTGATCATAGGCTCTACAGCAAGTGTCATACCCGGCATCAGACGAACTCCTCTTCGCTTCTGCGGAAAATTCGGGATCTGCGGATCCTCATGAAGGTGAGTGCCGATTCCATGTCCAACCAGGTCGCGGACAATCCCATAATGATATTTGGCAGCATGAGCACCGATCGCCTTGGAAATATCATTCAGATGATTTCCCGCACGTGCAGCCTTGAGTCCCTCAAAGAAACACTCTCTGGTCACATCCATCAGCTTACGTGCCTGCGGTGAAACTTCACCGACAGCATAAGTCCTCGCTGCATCAGAATGATACCCCTTATAAATAAGACCG
>NZ_JBWJVP010000041.1:0-6178 GCF_056339915.1 Blautia sp. ZXY-1-B12
AGAGAAAATACGTTGAATAATCAAAGCCCACAGAAAAGCTTGCAAAGGGTATTTACGGGTTCTGCCCGTCGATGCATAGAAATGATTTCTAAAAGAAATCGGAATTAACTCATCAATATCGATATGGGTTTCTAATAGAGAAAGAAAAGCAGGTTTGTCATTTTCAAATTTTTCATGGCAATCTGAAAAAATATCTGCCAAAGAAAGCTGTTTATATGGTATCATAAGTATCAGAATAACTCCTTTCTTGGATGTAGGTTTATAGTTTTTAGTCAACTCTATTATACCATATCCGGTGAGGAGTTATTTGTTTATAGGTAACAAAAAATGCCGTATTTATGCGGCTTGTGGCGTTTCGCAAACGCCTATATAACTGTAGTTAACTGAGAGGAGGATATATATGATCGGAAAAATAATGATCCTGTCCGCATTTGTTGTTTTGGGGTTTGTCGACTGCTGTCTTATGGTTTCGGCATCCCGATATGACAGAAAACAGACAGAGAAAACAGGAGGGTTTTATTGTGAACAAAAAAGAGATTGCGGAGATTAAGAAACAGTATAAGCCGGAGTACAGCTGCATTGGTAAGATAGCTGGATGCTATGTTGATAAGGATAAGAACAAGGTATTAAGTTTTAATATTTCCCCGTTTGAACTGCCGGAAGAGGAACTGGAAAAGTATTTCGATATCCTGAAAAGTTCCCTGACCGGAAAGATCGGCGGAAAGCTGTTCAATATGGAGTTTCCGTTAAAGCAGGAAGCAGAAGACGGGACTCAGAATGCGTTTTGTAAGCTTTTGAACAGCAAGATGGATGACGGGCTTCTGGATGCCTTCTATGACAGGGTAATGGAAACTTATGACAATCCGGAAAGCTACCTGATCCTGGTAGCAGAAGGAAACTATGATATTCCGGGAAAAGGCATGGATGAAGATACGATCCCGGATGCATCTGAAGAGGTATATCATTTCCTTCATATCTGTTTCTGTCCTGCAAAGTTTGATAAACCGGAACTTTGCTAAGATCCGGAAAAGAGCTGCATCTCCGACAGGAAAAAAGGCTGGGTGATAGGTAAACCAGATAACGGGATTTTATTCCCGGCATTTAATGACAGGGGTACAGATCTTCATGCTGCGCTGTATTACGGGAAATCCTGTAAATGCCTCCGCAGAGATTTTGCAAGGGAACTGACCGGATGCCTGCTTCCGTTAAATTCAGAAGAACAGTTAAGTTCCTTTAAGGAAATGGCGGAGAAATTAAACTGTGATTACGACCAGGCAGAAGAAGATCCAGACGCATGCTTTTTGACATTGCAGGGTCAAATGCAGACAGTGTGATGCCTGCTTCCATTAATAAAAAAGAGATGATGGCGTTACTCAGTGACTGTGGGATCTCGGATACGGAGGATGCCGCGGATGTGTTTGATTCCACTGTGGGAGAGGACGGGGCGCTTGTACTGGAGAATATCCTTCCAAAGAAAGTGCATATTGAAACCGCAGGGGTATCTATTGAGGTGGATCCGGAAAGAGCGCAGATCGTCAAACGCCAGGAAATCGATGGAAGGGAATATCTGATGATCCCGATCGAGACTGGAACAGAAGTCAGCGGAGTATCTGTGAAAAAATACAAATAAGAAAGAACGGGCCGGGATTGATTCTGGCCCGTATCGTTGAGGATTAGAGGAGTGTTTGGATTTTCTGTCCATCATGATCCAGAAAAATCATCAGTTCTGCTGGATGGAGAAATTTGAGGATCGTATGATTGCTTTTTTTTTACGAGTGTGCATGAAAATGCGTTTTCTGTTGTGACGGTTAATGAACGAAGCCTCCGCGGACAGGGAATCGGGACCATGTCCTTTAGGCTGATCAAGAAATTGGCAGAAGGCCTTAGGTGTGACAGCATTTATGGTTTCAGGCGTCCGCTGGAGTATTTTGAGACAGAAGAGGAAAGAAAAAAACTGTATCGTTTTTATGACAAACTTGGATTTGAGCAGTCCGCGGAGTCGGATAAGATCAGGTTCGTATTAAGAAAATAATTTTGGAGGTATTTGTATGGAAGATCGATGTATCTGCTGCGGAGAGATCATTCCGGAAGGAAGCGGGATGGTATGCAAAATATGTGAGGAGCGTATCCTCCATGAAGAAAAGAGCGAAAAGCCTCCCGAAAAAGAAAGCGGATTTAAAAAAATCTTAAAACGTTTCCGCAGATAAGAGCTGTGTAAAGCAGCTCTTTTTTTGTAGCATTGAGGAGCATTTTTTGGTCATATTATCGGCGCAAAAAAAATCAGAAAGGAGATATTATGAGGTTTAAAAGATTTTTTTTATGCGCGGTAATGGCAGGATGCTTAAATGTGCCCGTCTCTGCGGAACCACTGCCTACAGTCGAACTTATATCTGTCATGGATGCAGTGAAACCGGCGATACCAAAAGAGACAGGATATGCGGTGGTAAACCTTAATATCCGTAAAAGCCCTGATAAGAACAGCGAAATTGCAGGGAAGTACAAAAAAGGAGAAAAGGTCAATATCCTCAGCGATGACGGGACATGGGCACGTACGGACATGGGATATGTCTGGGGAGGATATCTGGCAAAAGAATATAAATGTGACCTGTCAATAAGGAGTGATTCAGAGGAAGCTTCCCGCTATGTCGGATATGTATATGATATGTATAACAACATGGAGGCAAAGTATTTAAAGTATCTGGAGCCGTATGATATCTGTGTCTGCGATAATCCGAGACAGTCCTATGACGGGACACTGTCTGAAAATACCATCACGGATGGACTGACGCATTTGAGCAAGGGGAATGGCATCTGTGAAAGGCTGTTGTTTTTAAGGGCTAATAAGGAAGGACTCAGCCAGGCTGTTTACCATGAGCTGGGACATATCATAGATTTTAACGACCTTAATTCGGATTCGTTTTTGTCGGACAGCCAGACGGTTGTAGACTCCATGGAAACAGAGATGCCTGCGCTGAAGGAAAAATACCATATATCCGACCAGAACACATCGACAAGGATGGAATACTTTGCAGAGGCTTTCCGGTTGAGTTTCAGTGATCCGGATGGGCTGCGTGAAACGGCACCGCATATGGCTTCTTATATGGAGAACATGAAAACACAAATTTAATTTTTCATCATATTAAGGGTGCCGGTAAAAAGCCGGAACACTTTTTTCTTTTTCATACTTGGTCCTGGCAGGTGCTCCTGCCGGGACATCCTCTTAAAAAGTGAATTCGAATTCACTTTTTTTGTTTTCCCCCGTCAAATTCCATATTAGTAAAAAAATGAAGGGAGAAATTTTTATGGAAACATTAATGGATACCGCGGTATTATCACGCAGCTGGGTGAGGGTGAGCAGGAGCTGGGAAAGCTGGGTAAACGGATTGCTCAGAACACAGACCGTTGCAGATGAAGAGGTGCTTTGTGCGGCTCTCAGAAACGGGAGATCGTTTAAGCTCTATGTGAACACCTCCTGTTCCAGTCCTGTAATGAAAGGGGAACTTCTGGTTGATGGAAAGGTAATCAGCCGTCTGGTACGGACAGCTGCATCCCTTTTGACCGAGTGGGTGTTTGAAGCAGAAGAAATCTTTACGGTAGAGATATCCTTAGCAAGCGGGGATCTGGACCACAGGGTGAAGCTGTTATCCGAAACGGATCAATGTTTTGCCACCCTTACGGCACCGGATACGTTTTCCAGAAACTTTATCGTGTCTGTTTTAAAGAATGCAGTTAAGCAGATGAAGGATGACGGAATAAACAGTCCGAAATGCCTGCTGCGGAGGGTATGTCTGGAATATGGATGGACATATCAGGTGACATGCCCGGAGATCACGCTGAAGCTATGATCCTTAAAAAAAGAAGCCTTCCAAATACTGGAAAGCTTCTTTTTGTTTACCTTGTTGTATTGATTATCTTACTGTGATGATACAGCTTAAAGTCTTCGTATAGTATTTTACGGAAATCTTTGCAGTTCCAGGACTTACAGCTGTAACGTTTCCTTCGCTGTCTACAGTGGCAACATCCGGATTGGATGAGGACCATTTGATCACCTTTCCGTAATATGCCTTATCCATATCAGATAATTTTTTAGAGCAGCTTAAAACAGAGCCGGATTCGTCCCTGATCAGGATCTTTACTTCCTTTCCTGCCGGGAGTGTTTTGGCTTTTAAGTTCAACTGTGGCTTGAACTCAATGGCAGGATATACCTTGCTAGCCCCTTTCTTTTTGCATACACTGCAGGATTCCTGGACAAGTGCAGTCCTGGATGTTGTTGCTCTGCGGACGATCTTGTAGGTGAACTTATGACCGGATGCTTCGATCACTTCTTCGGAGCCGCGCTTCTTCGTACCGCAGTTGGCACATTTCTCATAAGATACCCCGTCTTTGTCGCAGGTTGCCTTTTTGGATACAACGGTTTCCCATTCGTGTCCTGTAGCCGGGATGGTGATCATATCAAGGTCTTTCCCGCATTCTATGCATCTGACTGCTTCAAGGCCGTCTTTGGTACAGGTGGCCTCCCGTAAGATCACTTCTTCGGTGTCCTCATGGCTGCATTCAATATCCTTGACTGTGATATCACAGGTGAATTTCCGTCCTTTGTAAAGGGCGGTTACGGTAGCTTCTCCTGTACGCAATGCCTTGACCAGGCCATTTCTGTTAACGGTCACAATCGCCCGGTTGGAAGATGACCATGTCACCTTTTTGTTTGTCGGGCTTAATGTGAGCTGAAGTGTGCTGCCGATCGTCAGCTCCGCGGAGTCCTGGCTCAGGGCAGTGGCATCCTCAAGTTTTGGAAGAGTGTTGTATTCCAGTGTTTTTGTACAATTCTTGCAGTAAGTACGTTCCTGTCCGACGGAAGTAAGTGTCGGGGCTTTTGTTACTTCTGTGACATATTCATGCTTTGCTTTTGGCAGAGTCTTTTCACTGATCAGTGTCCCGCATTTTTTGCAGGTAACTGTAATGGAGCCTTTGGATGTACAGGTTGCCGGGATCGTATCCGTTTTCTTATAGGTATGTACGCATTTCTTTGTCAGTTTTGGCAAAGATATCTTTTTGATTGTTTTCTGGCAGACAACACAATAAGTCTCGGTCACTCCCGTATGTGTGGTAGTTGCTTTCCTGACGGTCCTTGTTTTCACGGAATGGGCAACTTTGGGAAGTTTGATCGTATCTGTGATCTTTCCGCATGTCTGGCATTTACGGATCTCGGTCCCTGTGGCTGTACAGGTTGGCTGTTTGGTAATGTAGGTTTCCAGGATGTGCTCATGGGCGGCTGCCTGTACGGATACAGGGGATGTGAGTGTGGAGCCCGGCATAGCAAGAAGTGCCATGGCGGAAAGCCCGACGCTTAACATTAACTTTTTGAAATTCATTTTGATTCCTCCTTTTTTAGGATGACAAGCGGGAATCCTCGGTAATTCAATTACCGAGATGAAAGCGCATAGGCAAACTTATGTTTGCCTTTTTTCAATAAATGTGTTATAACAAAAGAAACAGGTATATCTGAAAGAAAGGAGGTTTCTTATGGCGAGACCACGTGCAAAAAAGAAGAAGGTTTCATCCGGCACTCATACACGCTCTGTCTTTTTATACGGAAGCCCAAACGCAGAAAAGCGCAGAACCCTTGAAAAACTGCAGGCAGATTACACGGATGCAGTCAACTTTTACATCTCTCTCCTTTCTGACAGGGAGGATTGTCTTTTGCAGCTGCTGAAGAATGATAAGAAGGATCCCATTCTCCGTAAACTGGAGAAGGAGTCCCGCATAAAGGATCTCAGCTCTGCATACAGCCAGAATGCTTTTGATGAGGCGGTAACGAAACTGCATAACCGACTGGATAATATACGGAAAGATGTCATCGCGGCAACAGGAGGCTCTGTTTTTGCAGTATCCATCCTGCTGTTCCATGCCGTGCTCACAGGACAGTCCAGAGAGGAAATGTGCGATTTGCTCGCGCGTATCCGTGACAGTTATAAGGCTAAGGAGAAGATCCAGTATTATGATAAACTGCATGATACCGTAAAAACAATGTAAGAGAAAGAATTCCATGACTCTGTTTCAGAGGCAGCGATGTTTTACCATATCATCTCAGATGAATACCGTATCCCGGTGGTAAAAAAAGCCCGATGCGCTATGATGGATACCCGGCTGTGCTGCCTGGAAAAGGCAAAGGATGTAA
>NZ_JBWJVP010000042.1:0-15447 GCF_056339915.1 Blautia sp. ZXY-1-B12
GAAGGAGTTCTTGATAAGAAAGACTGCGAGAAAGTTAACTGGGGAAAGAAGCCTGATGAGGTAGATTATGAAAAAATCTACAAAGGCCGTTATCCTCTTCTGAGAAAAGCATACGAGAACAGTGATATCAGCAAGAATCCTGACTATCAGAAATTCGTAGCAGAGAACAGCTGGTGGCTGTCAGATTATGCTCTGTTTATGGCAGTAAAAGACCGTTTCGAAGGTGTAGAATGGACCAAATGGGCTGAGGATATCAGACTCCGCTGGAACAATGCCATGGATTATTATCGTGAAGAACTCTATTTTGATATTGAATTCCAGCAGTATATGCAGTTTAAGTTCTATGAGCAGTGGATGAAACTGAAATCCTATGCAAATTCAAAAGGAATCCAGATCATTGGAGATATTCCGATTTATGTTGCAATGGACAGTGCTGATGCATGGGCGCATCCGGAGCTGTTCCAGCTGGATCAGGATAATGTACCACTGGCAGTAGCAGGATGCCCTCCGGATGGATTTTCTGCAACCGGTCAGTTATGGGGAAATCCGTTATATCGCTGGGATTATCACAGAAATACAGGATATCAGTGGTGGATTTCCAGAATGAGTTATTGCTTCAGACTGTATGATGTTGTGCGAATCGATCATTTCCGTGGATTTGATGAATATTTCTCTATTCCATACGGAGATAAAGATGCAAGAGGCGGACACTGGGAAAAGGGTCCCGGAATTGATCTGTTCCGTAAGATCGAACAGGCGCTTGGATGGAAGCAGGTTATTGCAGAGGACTTGGGATATATGACAGATTCCGTACGTCATCTGGTATATGAGAGCGGCTTCCCGGGAATGAAGGTTCTGGAATTTGCGTTTGACTCCAGAGATTCCGGATGTGCCAGTGATTATCTGCCACATAACTATCCGGAGAACTGCGTGGCATATACAGGAACCCATGATAATGAAACTATCGTGGGATGGTGGAAGAGCATCACAGCAGCTGAGAGAAAACTGGCGAGAGATTATCTGTGTGATCATGCAACACCGGAAGAAGAACTGTATAAATGTTTCATCAGTCTGATCATGCGCAGTGCTGCGCGTGTCTGCGTTATCCCAATGCAGGACTATATGGGACTGGACAACAGATTCCGAATGAATAAACCATCTACAGTTGGTACGAACTGGAAGTGGAGAATCAAGAAGAGAGATCTTACAAAGAAACTCCAGAAGGAAATCTATGATGTGACACTTCGTTACGGACGTAAGAACTGGGATTAAATACATAATGAAATAACTGGAATAATGACAGCGTTTCGGATATAAATAATATTCGGAACGCTGTTTTTTTAACCGAATCAAGCAGTTATTTGGTTAAAAAAGCAACGAAGGGGATGGTTTTGGCTGCTTTGTTTCATTCAGCCAGAGTGATTTGTCAGAGGGAGAAAAAAAGGACAGTTTCGCAAGGTCTTTATTTTTGTATGAAAAAGAAAACATTGAAATTGTTTTGACAGGCGTACAATTGAAAAAGAAATGCATTGATTTTCAGGCAATGTCTGATAAAATATTAACCAGAAAAAGCAAAAGAACAGAGTTTCAGGAGGGAAAATAAATGAACTATAACAGATTAGAAACCAGTCTGATCGATGTGATCAAAGAGGAACAGGCGAAGCTTGGATATATGAAAGAGAAGATCAGCCTTTATTATCCGCTCAGTTCCCTGAATCATTTCTTTGGCGGTGAGACAGATGCTGCAGGCATGATGGAGATTTTAAAAGATTTTCCTTCTTATATAGAAGAGAAATTTGGTGAAGTAGCAGTATCACACAGAGGAGATCGTTTCTGCTTCACTGTTTCGGAAAAAGCTTCCGAATATGTACATAATAATATGAAAGAGAATGAATTTATCAAGGCATTGATCGAACTGGTTGGCAGACATGGATGTACGATAGAGGAAATTAAAGAACTGTTCCATTCTTATTCAGATAAAATCATTACTGAACCAATGGATAACGAGGAGTTTGATGTGATGATCCGCTTTGATGATGGATCAGATCCTTATTATTATTGTTTTAAAGATGAAGGATGCCATATCATTTACCACAGATTTCTGCCGGAAGACTATGCAGATTTTGGATTCTGATAAGAATGAGTGAAAAATTTTCCAACTGTCGGATCGGCAAAAATATATGTGACATTTGCAACAAAAGTATGTTATTTTTTTGTCAAATATCAACAAAAATAAGTCGAAATTCTATATTGACAGATAGTCTCAATAATGGTAATTTTTATTTGATTTAATGTTTTCATTTATAGAAACAGGTAACATTTTATTACATTATTTTACAGGAATAAAATAGATAAAATTGAGTTGACAGTTTGGAGGGAAAGATTAAATGAGAAAAACCAAAATTATCTGTACAATGGGACCGTCTACTGATAAGGGCGATGTTATGGAGCAGCTTGTGAGAGAGGGAATGGACGTAGCACGTTTCAACTTCTCACATGGACCTCACGATGAGCAGAGAGGTCGTATCCAGAAACTGAGAGAGCTTCGCAAGAAATATGACAGACCTGTTGCAGCACTTCTTGATACAAAGGGACCGGAGATCAGACTTGGATGCTTCAAGGATGGCAAGGTTTCTCTGGAAGAAGGACAGATATTTACATTTACAAATAAAGATATTGAAGGAACTAATGAGTGCGTAAGCATTACTTATAAAGAGCTTTATAAGGATGTGCAGCCGGGCGGACATATTCTGGTTGATGATGGACTTGTAGACCTGGAGGTTCAGGACATCTCAGGAAAGGACATTGTCTGCAAGGTTATTAATGCAGGTGTGATTGGCGACAAGAAGGGTGTCAATGTTCCGGGTGCAAACCTGAAGATGCCATTCATCAGTAAAAAAGACCATGATGATCTTCTCTTCGGTATCCAGGAAGGATTTGATTTCGTTGCAGCATCTTTTACACGTACTGCAAACGATATCCGCGAAGTAAGAAAAATCCTGAAAGAAAACGGCGGTGAAGAGATTCAGATCATTGCAAAGATTGAGAACCAGCAGGGCGTTGACAATATCGACGAGATTATTGAAGCAGCAGATGGCATCATGATCGCCAGAGGTGACATGGGTGTTGAGATCCCGCCGGAATATGTACCTGTTATCCAGCAGAAAATCATCCAGAAAGTTTACACAGCAGGAAAACCGGTTATTACAGCAACACAGATGCTTGACTCCATGATCTCTCATCCGAGACCAACCCGTGCAGAGGCTACAGACGTTGCCAATGCGATTTTTCAGGGAACAAGTGCAACTATGCTTTCAGGAGAAACCGCAGCCGGTAAATATCCGGTACAGGCACTTCAGATGATGAGCCGTATTGCAGAACATATGGAGCAGAATATTGATTACAATACAATCTTTAAGAAAACAGACAGAAATGAGAATCCGGATATTACAAATGCAATCGCACATGCAACCTGTCTGACCGCAATCGACTTGAAGGCCAGTGCAATCCTTGCAGTGACAAAATCCGGAAGTACAGCTCATATGATGTCCAAACACAGACCAGGATGTCTGATCGGTGCATGTACAAGCTCTGAGAGAGTTCTTCGCCAGCTGAATCTGTCCTGGGGTGTTTACCCGATGCTGATCAAAGAAGAATACAGTTCTGAGATCCTTTGCCTGAGAGCAATCGAAGCAGCACAGAAGCATAAACTTGTAAAAGTTGGCGACACTATTGTATTTGCCGGTGGTGTACCGCTTGGAATTCCGGGAAGAACAAACCTGATCCGCGTCTGCACAGTAGAATAGTGGAGCAGGTTATGAAACGGTTAGTCATAAAAAATAAAAGAAAAATCTGGCTCTGGTTTCTGTTTATCGTGCTTCTGATCCTGGCATGCAGGGCTGCGTATGTCACGGGAAATAAGAATATGCAGATAAGAGACGAGGCAGTAGAGGAACAGCAGGTAGAGAATGTAGTGGGACAGGATAAAGTGGAGAGATTATGCTGAATCAATTTTCGAGAACTGAGCTTCTTCTTGGAAAAGAAGCGATGGATAAACTGGAGAATGCCCGTGTGGCAGTATTTGGAATCGGAGGAGTTGGAGGTTATGTATGTGAAGCATTGGTCAGAAGCGGCGTAGGGGCCTTTGATCTGATCGATGATGACAAAGTATGCCTGACGAATCTTAACAGACAGATTATTGCCACCAGGAAAACTGTTGGTCAATATAAAACAGAGGTGATGCGGGACAGGATCCTGGACATTAATCCGAAAGCAGATGTGAGAATCCATAACTGTTTTTATCTTCCGGAGAATGCTGCTGATTTCGATTTTAGTGAGTATGATTATGTGGTAGATGCTGTGGACACAGTGACTGCGAAGATTGAACTGATCATGCGTGCAAAGGAGGCAGGGACTCCTGTTATCAGCAGTATGGGTGCCGGAAATAAGCTGGATGCCAGTGCGTTTCGGGTGGCGGATATCTATAAGACGAAGGTGTGTCCGCTGGCGAAGGTTATGCGTAGAGAGCTGAAGAAGCGTGGTGTGAAGAAACTGAAGGTTGTTTATTCAGAGGAACAGCCGATCAGACCAATTGAAGATATGGCGATCAGCTGCAGGTCGCATTGTATTTGTCCTCCGGGTGCTGCGCATAAGTGTACGGAGCGCAGAGATATTCCGGGGAGTGTGGCCTTTGTGCCGTCTGTCGCCGGGCTGATTATTGCAGGAGAGGTTATTAAAGACCTGACTGCGGAGTACAGAAGATAAGAAGTGTTTATTTTGAGATGTGTATGGTGTCAGAAATGGTATGGTACACATCTTTTTTTGCGGGAAATATTTGGAATCGGATGGGGGTATTACTTTTTGGATTTTATGGAATTGTTATAGGGAAAAAGTCAAAATAATATAAAAATTTATGGGATTTTCAAAAGATAATGAAAGAAAAAGGAGAGAATCTGTGATACACTGTCATTATTGACGGATAGAAATCTATTAGAACTGTGGAGATATAGAAGTTTGGTGGATCAATGTCTGAATGATGTCAGCTTAATAAATTTCAGATTGGAGGATATAACATCGGATGAAAACAAATTACAACAGAACAGTGCAGGCCTGTTTTATCGGATATGTAGTGCAGGCCATTGTGAACAATTTCGTTCCTCTGCTGTTTCTGACATTTCAGGGCAGTTACGGGATTTCGCTGCAGAAGATCACACTTCTGGTTACATTTAATTTCGGGATCCAGTTGCTGGTAGATCTGGCATCGATTGGATTTGTGGACAGAATAGGTTATCGTGCATCTATGATCCTGGCACATGCAATGGCGGCTGCAGGTCTGATTTTGCTCACAGTATTGCCGGAGTGCCTGGGAGATCCGTTTGTGGGACTTCTCATTGCAGTTATGATCTATGCCATCGGAGGCGGATTGCTGGAGGTGTTGGTAAGTCCTGTGGTGGAAGCCTGCCCTACAGATAATAAGGAAAAAGCAATGAGTCTCCTTCATTCCTTTTACTGTTGGGGACATGTGGGAGTGGTACTTCTTTCTACATTATTCTTTCGTATTTTCGGGATTGCAAACTGGAAATATATGGCGCTGGTGTGGGCATTGATTCCCATTGCAAATGGAATCCTTTTTACCAGAGTTCCCATTGCTCCACTGCTGGATGAGGGTGAAAAGGGGCTGACTATGGGAGAGCTTTTTAAGAAAAAAATCTTCTGGGTTCTGATGTTAATGATGCTCTGTGCAGGAGCCAGTGAGCAGGCGGTAAGCCAGTGGGCTTCTACTCTGGCTGAGAAAAGCTTTGGAATCAATAAAACTATCGGAGATCTGGCAGGTCCCATGGCGTTTGCAATTCTTATGGGAAGTTCAAGGGCATTTTATGGGAAATTTGGAGATAAAATCAATCTGGAACGCTTTATGCAATACAGTGCAGTTCTGTGCATGGTTTCCTATCTGATGATCGCATTTATCCCGGTACCTGCGTTGGGAATCCTTGGATGTGCGGTTTGCGGTCTGTCTGTAGGTATTATGTGGCCGGGAACCTTCAGCATGGCGGCTGCCTCAGTAAAGCGTGGCGGAACAGCCTTGTTTGCCCTCCTTGCCCTTGCTGGAGATGTGGGATGCTCATCCGGACCAACCTATGTGGGGATGATTTCAGGAGCCCTGAATGATAATCTGAAACTTGGAATCTTTGCGGCACTGATTTTCCCTGTGTTGATGATAATGGGGATTAAGATGATTGGAAGTCTGCAAAAATATGATTGAGATATATTAAAAAGTATGGAACGATTAATTTTTCATATTGATGTAAACAGCGCATTTCTTTCCTGGGAGTCAGCCAGAAGGGTAAGCCAGGGGCTGCCGGATCTCAGGGAGATTCCCTCCTGTGTGGGAGGAGATCCAAAGAAACGGACAGAGTACACACGCTGTTCCCGGACGAAATACCGGAGAAAATGTGGCCACTTCCTGTCCGTAACCTGTTATTTCTGGGAAAAGCCTCCGAGCAGAAGCTTCTGAATCAGGGAATCCGTACTATTGGTGATCTGGCAAGGGAACGGGAAGCAAATGTACAGCTCTGGCTTGGAGAAAAACCAGAGCACAGATGAAAAATGAAGACAGACAGGAAGAATAAAAGCGCAGAGATGATACTTTTTCTCTGCGCTTTTATAGCGGACTGTTATACATATTTCAAAAATTCTTCATCCTGGATCCGGGAAGTATGGATGGCATTTTGGATAGCCTGAGCCATGACTTCTGCGGCGAGAGTTCCTGCCATATTGATATCTACAGAAACATCGCCAATGCTGGCAGCATAGATGGAATCGCCGTCAGCCATAGTTGCTACAGGATTGATGCATCTGGCATAGGCACAGCGGGTCATAGAGGCAATTTTATTCAGTTCAGCCTTTGAAAATGCCCCATTGGTGATCACAGCCCCGATGGTGGTATTGCCGGTAAACTGGTCATGAGGTGTCATAAAGCGGTATAATTCGTGGACACTATCCAGAAACCCGCTTCTGTCAGGCGTTTTCAGCCCTGCGATTTTCTGACCATTTTGTGGACTAAAGATATCTCCCAGTGCATTGACAACGACAATTGCGGCCATCTGGAAATTTCCCACTGATACAGCGGCAATACCAAGACCTGACTTCATGGATTGTTTCATACCGTAAAGTTTTCCCACAGTTGCACCGGTACCTGCACCGATATTTCCGGTTCTGGTATCTGTTCCTGCAAATGCCTGACGGCAGGCTTCTTCGCCCATTTTTGCAGTTGGACGTATTTTAGGATCTCCGTAAGAGAGGTCATAGATACAGGACTGGCATACAAGGGGAACCAGTGCTGCACCGGTGTTATAACCGATATTTTGTGATTCCAGATAGTTCATTACACCGTCAGCAGCAGCCAGTCCATAGGCAGAACCTCCGGACAAGACAATGGCGTTGATAGGATTGTCGGCAGTGACAGGAGAGGTGAGAGGAGTTTCTCTGGAAGCAGGACCGCCTCCGCTTATATCGCAGCCTGCTTTTGCTCCATTTGGAAAATAAAGAACAGTTACACCGGTCTTCGCATCATGGTCAGAAGTATGGCCGATGCGTAAATTTGAAAGCTCTGTAATAGAAATCTCTTTTAGTAATGACATAAAAATCTCCTTTTGATAAAAAAAACCTGACTACAGTGACAATGTAGTCAGGGATTTTTAGTGAACCTTCCGGAACAGCAGAATTAAAAGGCTGTTCTTTTAAAGATTATGCACGTTTCAGCGCCACAGAAAGTGCCTTGGAAATGATGCTTCCCACTACAAAGCAGAAGCCCGCTTCGATCAGTCCCTGAACGCCCACAAAAGCAGCAACGAAGACAACAGGATTGCTTACTCCAAGACTGGAAACAATACCTTGAATGTAATCTGTGTTGTAGAAGAAGAGACATAAAAAGCCCATGAAGAAGAAAGTATTCAGTAACGGGCATGCCAGTGAAGCAACGTAATAGGAAAATTTCTTCGCCGGTGATTTATATAATGCTGCGAAAATAAGTCCTGTGATCCATCCTTCCAGCACACGTGCCACGATACATACAATAAAAGTGCCAAATGGATTAATGTTAAAAAGTGCGGCAGCGAAAGCTGAACTTCCTGTGACAGCCATATAGAAGCTGGTTGCACCGAAAGCAAGTCCGCATACAGCACCACCTTTCGGTCCGAGGATGATAGCTCCTACAGCTACCGGGATGGTGAGAAGAGTGATGGATAAGCCGGGAGTACGAAGGTAGCCCAGCGGGGTAAAGGACATGAGCAGAATAATGGCAATCATCATAGCCAGCTCTACCATGTAAAGAGTGCTGCTTCTTTTTGCGGCAGCTGTTGTAGTAGTTGTTGTTGTGTTCATATGAATTCTCCTTTTGGTCTGATAAAACGGCGCAATGCGTCCCCTGCTTTTCAGACAGTTTAGAGTATGGGGATCAGGCGTTATGAAAAATATACATCAGAACAAAAGATATGAAACAAGAAATATCTTCCGGTAAAAGTTTCCGGTGTGTAGACGCCTTACAGGTCGCCTCACAAATTTAACCAGACTGTGAAGTGGATGACTTTATCCACCAGACTGTCAGATGTGGAAATCAGATGCATTTTCTTTCGAATAACGCTCCCGTAAACAATAACACATTTGATTAAAAACTGCAATATTTTATAGTATGTTTGAAAATAAATACAGGATATAGAGGTGTTTCTATATCCTGTAAAAAATATTGATTATGAGATTTAGCGTTCCATCATGCTGATGGATTCAATTCCAACGCTTCCACCGCGTACCACTTCAATTCTGTGGAATTCTTCCTTGATCAGTTTAACAACTGCATCATTCTTGGTGGCTGTCTGGACAAATTCCAGAAGCAGACTGTCTTTGCCATAGTCAATGACTTTTGCCTTGAAGGTTTCTGCAATCTGAAACAGTTCAACCTTATCTTCTTTGGAACAGTTAAAAACCTTAATATACAGAATCTCTTTCATGCGGACAAATACGTCTGTGAAATCAATAACCTTAATAACCTCGATCATACGGTTCAACTGTTTTTTGATCTGTTCAAAGGTTTCATCATCGCTGACTGTTGCGATAGTCATTCGGGATACTGTAGGATCCTCGGTGGTTCCTACAGTAAGACTGATCTATCACGAGATATGTAAATGGTTAAGTGAGTTTTGTTAATTAAAATGTACTAAAATGTCGTCTTTTTTGACAAGAAATTATAGAAAATAAACAAAATAACACAATGCAAAAAACAATGCATAAAATAAAAGAATGTCCCTTTGAGGAACATTCTTTTAACGTGTCTGAAGGAAAACTTTTAATTTGGGAAGCTGGTTGTTAAAGATAAGAGTTTCCGGAAACATGAGCTGGTGAACGAATTCTTCGGCATAGGTGAAATCTCCAACATGTTCTTTTCCGTGGCTGTCGCTGGACAAAATAACAGGAAGCTGATATTTCTGACAGAGATACAGGATTCTGGCTGCATTGGCTCTTGTGTCTCCCCGATATCCTCCGGGTGCGAGGGAAGCTTCGTTTATTTCAAAAATAACATTTTCCCGTAAAGCTGCTCTTGCCAGCGTTTCATAATCTACAGGGAAATGTGTATCGTCGCAGTGGCCGAGTATTTTTACAGCAGGATGTTTTATTGCATTGATGTAAGCTTCTGTATTCTGAGATACAGAGCCTGAACGGTAGTTCTGCCGATGCATACTGATGATAGCGTAATCCAGGTTGTTCAGCAGTTCATCTGACAGATCTGTATGTCCTGCACTGTCCAGGATGTTTAGTTCAACTCCGTAAAGAATATCTATGCCGAATCTTTTTCTGGGATAAAAAGGAAGGCTTCTGAAATAAGAAGAAGTTCCGGAAGCCAGAGTTCCCGGGCCGTGGTCAGAAATCCCAAGGAGTTTCAGTCCTTTTTTGCTGGCTGCTTTTGCCATGTCAGAGATGGTACAGGTGGTTCCGTGACCGCTGGCGATAGAATGTGTGTGGATGTCAGAAAGATACATTGTTTGTCTCCTTTCCAGAGCGGTTTCTATATATGATAAGAGCCTTACGGAAGATGCAAAGCTGCTGTTTGATGGTACATTCGTTATATTCAAGTATGACAGATGAGGATTTAAATGTCAATGAGGAAACAAAATAAAAACAACTGAAATACAACAAAAATCAAATAAAAAGCAACACAAATAAACGGCTGATACATGTTAAATTATGTTGACTTCGGGAAAATGAGAAGGTATAATGGAACTATATGAAAACACGGGGGCTTATTGCTGATCAATGACAGCGATGGCACTGTTTGCTTATGTGTAGACAGTTACTTCATGAGAAAGGAGTAACATGGAAAAATTTCAAACATCAGCCATTCCCGGAATTCTCTTATGAATGGCTGGAGGCTGAACTGGATACTGGTATGATTCCACAAATATGGACAGCGAAGAAATTGCTCCTAATCTTTATGACTAATCGATAAGTATATATCGAGAGGAAATGAATCCTCAGAATTAAGTAAAAAAAGTTACCGGGAACAATGTGACCGGTAGCGAAATACAGACGCCGCACTGCCGTATGGCAAGTGCGGCGTTGTTGTTCAAAACTCTGATAGCAGAGTGAAATCAAACAAATATAAATACAGTAACAGCTCAGACAAGATGATGCAAATAAAGACACTTTTTTGGACAAACGAGGTTCTTACCCTGGAGAGCAGATCAGGGTAAAATGAAATCATCAGATATGAAGAGCGCAATTCATATATTGGAGGAAGAACAGTGAAAAGTACGGAACGATTAATTTTTCATATTGATGTCAACAGTGCATTTCTTTCCTGGGAATCAGCCAGAAGGGTGAGCCAGGGGCTACCGGATCTCAGAGAAATTCCTTCCTGTGTAGGAGGAGATCCAAAGAAACGGACAGGTATCGTGGTTGCCAAATCTATCCCTGCAAAAAAATACGGGATCCAGACCGGCGAGCCAGTAGCTATGGCTCTTCGGAAATGTCCCAATTTGGTGATCGTTCCCAGTGATTTTGAATTATACGATAAATGTTCCCGGGCATTTAAAGCAATCTGTGCTTCCTTTGCACCTGTGATGGAATCTTTTTCCATTGATGAGGTATTTCTGGATATGACAGGTACTTCTCTGATCTATCCTGACCCTGTAGCTGCTGCTCATGAGCTGAAAGACAAGATTCACAGAGAGCTGGGATTCACAGTAAATGTAGGAATTTCTACCAATAAGCTTTTGGCAAAGATGGCATCAGATTTTCAAAAGCCGGACAGAGTACACACTCTGTTCCCGGATGAAATCCCGGAGAAAATGTGGCCTCTTCCTATCCGTAATCTGCTGTTTCTGGGAAAAGCTTCCGAGCAGAAGCTTCTGAATCAGGGAATCCGTACCATCGGTGATCTGGCAAGAGAAAGAGCATCCAATGTGCAGTACTGGCTTGGGGAAAAAACGGGACATCAGCTATGGCAATATGCCAGAGGTATCGATGATTCCCCTGTAAAAGCAGTGCCTGATGAGGCAAAAGGTTTCAGCGTGGAAACTACTTTTAACGATGATATTACTTCCATAGAGCAGGTGTTTCCCATACTTTTGGAGCAGTGTGATGTTCTGGCAACCAGAATGCGCAGAAAAGATAAGAAATGCAACTGTATTTCCGTGACTTTCCGTACTTTGGATTTCAGAAACCGTTCACACCAGACAAAGCTGGAAAATGCTACAGATCTTACAGATGAAATTTATATAAATGCTACAAGACTTTTTAAAGAGTTCTGGAAAGGACAGCCGCTACGTCTGATTGGTGTGGCACTGACAGGCCTTACAGATGGCACTTATGAACAGATGTCTCTGTTTGAAGATACAGAAAATAAAGAACGCCACAGAAAGCTGGATGCAGCTATGGATGAGATCCGGATGAAATTTGGAAATGATAAGATCACCCGTGCCAGTATTATGAACAGCAATGCACGGATTGGGCGAAAAGCGAAAGCACAGATGAAAAACGAAAAGATGGAAGAACCGTAAGTAAAGGGAGGACTGAGCATTAAGAACAATGCGACAATCCTCCCTTTATAAAAATTTCAGAAAAAGTTTTATCGTTCCATCATACTGATAGATTCGATTCCTACACTTCCTCCACGTACCACTTCAATTCTGTGAAATTCTTCCTTGATCAGTTTCACTACTGCGTCATTCTTGGTTGCTGTCTGGACAAATTCCAGGAGCAGGCTGTCTTTGCCATAGTCAATGACCTTTGCCTTGAAGGTTTCGGCAATCTGAAACAGTTCAACCTTATCTTCTTTGGAACAGTTAAAAACCTTAATATACAGAATCTCTTTCATGCGGACAAATACGTCTGTGAAATCAATAACCTTAATAACCTCGATCATACGGTTCAACTGTTTTTTGATCTGCTCAAAAGTTTCATCATCACTGACAGTTGCGATCGTCATTCGAGATACTGTGGGGTCCTCGGTGGTTCCTACAGTAAGACTGTCCAGATTGTAGCTTTTTCCGGAGAAAAGTCCGGAGATTTTGGACAGAACACCTACCTGGTTCTCAACATAGAGAGAAATCCATCTTTTTTTCATTCCTTTATCCATAATAATTTTCCTCCTGATCAACAGTCCATAATCATATCTTCCAGAGTTCCGCCTGGTTTGATCATAGGATAAACCATTTCCTCAGGGTCAATGATGAATTCAATTACTGTAGGTGCCTTTGTGTTCTTTTTTGCTTCCTCGAAGGCTGCTGCAATTTCCTCTTTTTTTGTGACACGGATTCCTTTTGCCCTGTAGCTCTCTGCAAGTCTGATGAAATCCGGTGTGTACTGTGGATATTCCATGCCTTCAGTGCGGCGGGAAAGTGCTCCTGCGCGCAGATTGGTCATAGCATAGCGTTTGCCGTAGAAAAGCTTCTGCCACTGGCGTACCATTCCAAGATACTCATTGTTAAAGATACACAGGATAACCGGAAGCTCCTCCAGAATCTGCAGTTGCAAGCTCCTGAATGTTCATCTGCACACCGCCGTCACCGGAGATAACGATGACAGGTCTGTCGGGATTTCCGATTTTGGCTCCGATGCCGCCTGGAAGACCATAGCCCATTGTTCCCAGACCACCGGACATGATCATCTGTTTGCCCTCTGTGATTTCCGCATACTGGGAGACAAGCATCTGATGCTGTCCTACATCTGTTACGATAATACTGTTCTCAAATTGTTCGTTGATCTCTTTCAGGATATCCATCGGACTTAAAAGATCATTTGGACGCATTTTAAGCGGATGCTCTTCTTTCCAGTTTTTGATCAGGTTAAGCCACTTGTCCGTTGAACATTCCTGGACGTATTCGTTCATTTTGGTGATAGCCTCTTTTGCATCAGCAACAATGGGGATATCTACCTGAATGTTTCGGGAAATGGATGCTGTATCAATATCAATGTGGATAATCTGGGCATGTGGTGCAAATTCATGAAGTTTTCCGGTGATTCTGTCATTGAATCTGGTTCCGATGGAGAACAGCACATCGCAGTTGCTGACTGCCATATTTGCTGCATAGGCACCATGCATGCCAAGGTTTCCGATATAGAGTGGATGGTCTGTGGGGATAGAGCCTTTTCCCATTACGGTTGTGACAACCGGTACTTTTGTCTTTTCCACTACTTCCCGGAAAATTTCATGGGCGCGGGAGATTACTACACCGCCGCCTGCCAGGAATAAGGGACGTTTTGCTTTATTTAAAAGTTTGATGGCACGTTTGAGCTGGCCGATATGGACATCTGTGTTGGGCTTGTATCCGCGGATATTTACATTTTTAGGATATTCAGCGCTGCCGAGTTCTGCCATTACGTCCTTTGGAAGGTCGATAAGGACAGGTCCCGGACGGCCGGTGCGGGCAATGTAGAAGGCTTCTTTGATAATTCTGCCAAGGTCTTCACGTCTGCGGACAGTAACGCCGTATTTGGTGATGCTTCTGGTGATTCCTACGATGTCTACCTCCTGGAATGCATCGTTGCCGATGAGGTGGCGGGCTACCTGGCCGGTGAAGCATACAAGAGGTACGCTGTCATAGTTGGCGGTTGCAAGTCCTGTTACAAGGTTGGTTGCTCCGGGACCGCTGGTTACCAGACATACGCCGACTTTGCCGGTGGTTCTGGCGTAGGCGTCGGCTTCGTGGACAAGGGCCTGTTCGTGACGGGGGAGGATGATTTTGACATCGTCCTGTTTGTAGAGTTCATCACTGATGTCGATGGTACAGGCTCCGGGGTAGCCGAAGAGGTATTCTACGCCTTCTTCTTTTAAGGCTTTGACTAAGAGTTTGTTGCCGGATATTTGTTTCATATTTGGGTAAACCTCCTTTGTGTATGTGGATAGGACGCTCAGAAATTTATTTGTTTTCGGGTGCGGTTTCGGAGTCTAGTACATCGTTTCGTAAATAATTATACCAATCGCGTAGGATGCGGATTCGAGTGTGCTGGTATAAAAACGCAGGCGTAGCGGGCTACGCTGAGGCTTTTAGACCTGTGCAATCGGATTCGCAGACAAGTGAGTGGTATAGTTATTTCGAAAACGATGTACTAGGAACTCTAAGTGTCTGAAAATCTGCTAAAACCGTTCAGAAAAATCTCAAACTCGCCGCAGATGCGGCTCAGACAGTGAGATTTTTCTGAACAACGCAGATTTCCAGGCACTAAGAGTTACTACGACTCCTGCAAATGCACCCGAAAACAAATAAATTTCCGAGCTGTGTGTTGGCCAATACAGGGGGCAGAATGGCGCTGCGCTGATTCTGCCGAGTGTGGGGTGGCGGGTTTGATGTGACAGATTAAAGCAAGCACGAACGACTTTTTGACCCTGATATATAAATATAGTAAAAAACGCCCTGGGCTTGTTTGCCCAGGGCGAAAATGTTTTCCGCGGTACCACCTGTATTCAGAGTCTGGCTCTGCACTTTGTCAGTACTGATATACTGTGTTCCTGTAACGTGGAACTGACGTTGAAGCCTACTTGGCATGTCCGTTCAGGTCTTGTGGATCAGACGGGATATACGGTTTGGTTCACTGCTCGGGGGCTACTTCCACAATTCGTTCACGAAAGCTCGCACCGACCGCTTTCTCTCTGTGCTTCCCGGAGTTGTGTACTCCTCCCTGTCATGGCATTTGGCTGATATGAGGTATTCATTGTCCGAATAGGGTGGACAAATGTTTTCTTGGGTTACATTATACATTTATAGAGAGGAAATTGTCAACCGGGTTTTGGATAATTGCTATAAAATTTATGTTCCTGAATGAATTTTGGCTACGTTACTGAGAACGGAGTGAACAGTAATGTAATTGACAGATTTCTATATTGCTGATATAAAAAATAAATAATACAGTTGTTTGGAAGGAGGGGACATATGGATTATTTATCGAATAATGTGG
>NZ_JBWJVP010000043.1:0-11969 GCF_056339915.1 Blautia sp. ZXY-1-B12
TCCAGGTGTCTCATCCACGATGTGAACGCTGTTATCCTGATGCTCTTCCTCAGTATTCTCACCTTTTGCAGTTGCAACGTTTACGATATCCTGATCATGAAGGGATGGATCTGTGAAGACTACTGTATAGAATACTTCCAGCTTATCTTCGATTGTCAGGTCTGCTCCTGTATTGATCGTGAACGCATTGTCTGCAGTCTGCTCAATCTCAGCAGTGTCGAGATTTTCTCCATTCAGTCTGACATTGATCTTGGAGATCTTCATGCCTTCCTGCTGGAATGCATCTGTTACAACTACCTGTTTTGCAGTGATGTTGTCACGGAGTTCGCGGATAGTCAGTTTGTACTGAGCTTCTTCGCCAACCTGATATTCTGTCTTATCGGATTCCTTAACAATGTCAAGGGCTGGTCCGTAAACAAGAACCTCATGCTCATCCTCTACAGGGATATTTTCCTTGGAATTGGCAGTTACGGTGTTATGGATACTCTGTCCTGCAAGATCCTCATCTGTGATCTCTACGGCATATTCAAGTGTCAGTTTGGATTCTTTGTCGATTCCTAACGGGTTATATTCACCGTTCTGGAAGTATCCGGAGTCACCCTTCTCATCATCAGCCTTGGACATATCAACTGTGGTATATCCGGATTTATTGTTGATCAGGTTGCGTCCTGTGTTTACAGTAAATGTGTTGCCATTTACTTCAACACTTTCCGGCTCGATCTTGTTACCGTCTTCGTCGATCAGGACGATGGAATTTTTCTGAAGTTTTACTCCTTCAGTGTCGATAACATCAGTGATCGTGATGTCTCTTGCAAGGCATCCTGCCTGTTCCTGAGTTACGTCTACCTGATATGTGACAGTGTCACCAACCATGTATTCATAACGGTCGGAATCTTTGATCACCTTGAGTTCTGGACTGTTGATCCAGATTCTCTCAGAATCTTTTACTTCACTTGCATTATCAGCAGCAGCTTTTCCTGTATTGATAATTTCATATCCGTTTAAGATAGAACCTGGTGTGCAGTGATATGTGATAACAACCGGTGTTGTTACGTTGTTAAGAGTATCGCCTGTTGTACAAGGAAGGTTATCAATAGTAACCTGGAAGCCACCGTTTACACGCTCAACATTGTAGTTGACTGGTTCTACGGATGTCTCATTGTAATGGTCAGGATCTAACTGGTTTGCAGGATCGTCTGTTCCGGCTACCGGGTTCACATATGTTTCCGGAACACCTTCAACAGTAATACTGCTCTCATCCAGTTCCATACCTACAGGAATGGTTGTATCGGAAATTACTACGTTTCTGGCAATGGAACCTTTCTGGTTGTTGTTAACTACCAGTTTGTATTCAACATCATCACCAACGCGGAACTCATATCCTTCACGTCCGTCCTGAGCATCCTCTTCTCCGCCTGCAGCATACTTATTTACCATCTGTTTATCAATAGATAAAGCAGCAGTGTTGATATATGCCTCAGCATCATCGGATTTCTCAATACCGTTTGTTGCGGATACAGTACCAACGTTTACACCTTCTGCTCCGTTTCCGGCTTCCAGTGCTTCACAGGTAAATCTAATGTTTACATCATTTCCTGCCGGAAGATTGCTGATCTTTAATTCCCAGCCGTTTCCAACCTGTGTCAGTTCTTTTGTGATAGGAGTTGTAACGGTTTCGTTCCATAAGGATTCGTCAACGTTATTTGTCTTATCAGCGGTACCTGCTACATGGTCTTCAAAGCTGTCCGGGATACCTGTTACAGTCATTTCCTCAGCAGGAGTCGGTTCATGTTCTTCTGGATTAGTTCCATCCGGAAGATCTGTATCTCCTGAATCACCAGTTCCATCCTGATCTCCATTCAGTTCCGGAAGATCAAGATCTGTATCACCATCAGAACCTGTTCCGTCCTCATCCAGGTCAATACCTGCATTTGCAAGGATCTCATCTTCTGTCATGGACTGTTCCGTATCATTATCAAGAGCTGCTAACTGCTCGTCGATCTCATCCTCTACGGATTTGGATGTATCACCTGTCTGTACATCTACAGAATCAAAATCAAGTTTGAATCCTGCAGGGATGTCTTTATCAGTGATGATCACGTTACGTGCCACTGTTTTGCCTGCGGCACCGATCTTCTCTTTTTCACCTTCATCAACGTCTGCATATTTTTCATCATCGGCAAGATCCTGTGTACCCTCGTCATTCACGTTCTTGACTGTGATATTGAACGGTACATGATCACCTACCTGCCATTCGTATGCATCGGATGTTTTCTCGATGTCAAAGTAAGCGGTGTTTACATAAACTTCTGCATCATCCTGTGCGGTCTGCGGTTCCTGATTTTCATCAAGACTTAAGAAATTGTCTGCTGTTGCAGATACAACGTTCTGGCTTTCCACACCGTTTGCTGCTTTTGTTGCAATACAGCTGAATGTAATATTCAGAGGCTGTTTGGATGTAAGGTATTTCGCATTGATTGTCCAGCTGTTTCCATCACTTGTGACTTCCACATTGTTGTCTCTCTCTTCTGTTGCGATGGTCGTTGTCCCATCTACAACCGGCCATCCGATAGATGTATCTTCGCCACCCATCTCGATCGTCGGGTCACCCTGAAGCTCCAGTCCCTCTGGAATATCAATATCGGAAACTTCCACATTCTGTGCGATCGTATAGTCTGCAGTATTCTTTACGCTTACTGTATAATTCACAGTATCGCCTACTTCATACTCATAACGGTCAGCTACCTTATCAACAGTAAGAACCGGGCTGTTTACCCATACTTCTGCGCTGTCGGAAGCAGTAATGCTGCTGCCGTCATCATCCGTAAAGTTATCTGCCTCAGCTGTTACAGTGTTGATCCAGTCCTGCCCATTAGAATCCGCTGTTGCGATGCATTTGAATGTGATCTTGATGGACTCATTGTACTGCAGTAACGGACATGTCAGGATCCATCCATTTCCCTCTTCAGTAGAAGACATTGAAGGAATGGTTCCGCTTGTTCGGTCCCGGATACTTCCCATCCATTGTTCACCAGTTTCAGGCTTGAAGGGATGTCGATATCTTTTACGACAACATTTGTTGCATATCCATCCTGTTTTGTCTGGGTTACCTCAACAGAGTAAGATACTTCATCTCCGACTTTCCAGTCATCATATTTCGCATCTTTTTCCACTGTCAATTTAGACTTGATCTCATCAGTTACCCAGCACTCCTCAGAATCCAGCTGTGTTGTTTCCTTAGCATCTTTGACATGATACCGTACAGTAGACGCATTCGGAACATAGAAGGTATATCCTGTGTTCTCCGGATCATTTGCGATCCATGGTGCCATAAAGGTATAAACATCTTTTGTCTTAATTCTGTGTACGGTAAGGCGAACCATAAACTCCTGATCAGCTTTCTTGAAGTCACTGGACTTCATATAGTCAGCTTTTGCAGAAGCGGTAATAGTCTGACCTTTAATCGAGAGATTAAAGTCATTGGACACGTTCGTGCCATCCTTATCAGTAATAGTGATATGATGAGTATCATCAATTGTCAAACAGTCTTCCAGAGTATCCACGATCTCGTAGGAATCTGTTTCAGCTCCCGGACCTGCTGTCTTGATCAGATAATCGTAATCATCCTAATCGTTGATCTCGGAAAGGCATCTTCCTGGGGGATGCAGCTTCGTATGCATCATCGTAAGAACCTCCCTTCTGGACTACTACTTTCTCGATTGAAGGATCGTTTGGTTCTGGATCCCCACCTGGAGTCGGAGTCGGCTCTGGGATTGGATCTGTATTGATCAAAGACTCTGCGGTATACTCAAAATAATTACCAGAGATCATACCGGCATTGTTTTTATTCCAACTATAACAAGTATTCGCAGGCATTCCCCACTGCTTGTTATATTCCGTATCATGTACAACTTTATTGGGCTCATTGGCACGGAACCACATAATAAAAGTCGGATTTCCTGTCAATAATGCCTGGACCCATGATTTTTTATCACTAGGAGAAGTTGTTTCACCACTTTTTGAAACATACCACCCATCCTGCTCGGTAATAAACTTAGAACCTTTGAGTTTATATACGTCAAGTTTACCCTTCTGATTTCCTGCAATTTTCATCGCCTGTCCATTATCAAGATCCCTGATAGTAATATAAGAAGTGAGTTTCTCTACCTGTCCAGCTGGGATATCTTCTGAACCATTGTCCTCTGTCCATTTAGACCAGGTAAAACTACACTGTACATTTTTTAATCCGGAAATACCAACAGACGACTTCTTTGTGTCAATATAAATATACGGACACTCTGGTTTTGTGGTAATCTTGGAATACTGTTTATCCCTCGTACTGCTGTCAGCCATGTACCAGATATAACCGTCAGACTCGTATTTTTCAACACGCATGGTCAGATTGTAATACTGTTTGTTTTTCTTGTCATATCCGGCCTTGTAATAAGTAATAGTTGGATGAAATTGGTCTTTACGAACAGTCCACTGCTTGCCGTCAAAAGTTGCAAAACCAGATTTTGTTCTGATACGCAGATATCTTCCGGATTTGTCTTTCCATAAAGAACCATCCTTATTTTTATCAAAATCATCATTTGTTGAATAACCAGATATCTTATCCGGGGTAGGGTTAATAAGGATATCGCTTTTCGGATTATATTTTCTCAACGATGAGAGCTTAGTTCCGGAAGAGATCTCCTGTAACGGATAACTGTCTGCAGCGGAAACACTGACTGCAGAAGTTGGGATATACCCAATAATGGTACTAAGTACCATAAGAAGAGATGTAAACAAGGAAATCACCTTGTTACACAGCGCGCTTTTCTTCTTTCTTTCCATAAAGAGCTCCTTTCAAAAAAATAAGTTTCACTTTTCCGCCAATAAATCGTACCGGCGGTGACTTATTTCCCCAAAGGGCTCCCATGGCAAACGCAGTTTTGTCATGTGGCGGTGAGCCAGTTTTATGTCTCATCCGCCGGAACCTCCTTTCTAATTTCTTATCCATAATTTGGACAAGGATAATATGATTAAAAAGAAAAAAAATGATTTTTGCTTTTTAACGCTTTCAAAATCAGTATTTTTAGAAATAATTTCACATACCTAAAGCTTTGCATAAACCTCATCACAGAATGGACGAATCTAATATGATGAAAATAAAAAAAAGAGTATCATCTCTGATACTCTTTTCCCGAAAAAGTGAATTCGAATTCACTTTTTTCTTTATTAATCTACGCGTCCAAGACTCGTGACTTTAGTCGTGAGATACGGACGCGCCTGGAAAATGTAATATAACTGTTTCAAATATCAAATAAAAACCAATCCTGCATTATGCCGGATGAACGTACACTCTGCAGCAGGGAAATTTTTCATCCCCTGTCCGCAGGCCCGCAGGTATTTTCCGTTTGTGATCCTTCCAGACAGCACGTATCGTTTGCCTTCATAAAGGAATACGGCTCCCGGCAGGAACCGGTCCATGTCATTGTAATGCCTGCAGCTCTTCTCAACCCTGAGCTGGCTCCGCAGCTTCTCCGCTTCCTTCTCCCCATGGATCCTGACCTGTTCTTCATACCACTGGGAAAGAGCCGTTGTTTTCTGCTCGAAACCCGGTTTCCGGTTCTGGGCAACTTTTTCTTTTCCCTGGTAATAGGAGCGGCCGGTCTGATGATGGATGATGGACCGGTCCTGTCTCCGGAACTGGCGTATCTGGAAGGTATGGTCAAACGCAGGCGTTTCCACCTCATTGACCTCCAGTGCTGCAAGCCCGATACAGTAAGCGTCCACCTCATGCATCTGGTTCTTTTTTGTTTTCTCAAATCCAAGGGCAGTCCGGATCAGGGAGGTATCCAGGCCTCTGCAGAATGTACATGCTCCTTCCCGTATTCTTCCAGGAGTTTTTTGCAGATGAACGGGACTGCCTGGTTCAGGGCACTGAGGGCACCATATTTCTTTAACTGACCGCTTTTCTTCCCGTCGAAATCCTTTCGGAAGGCGGTATCCGTATGTACTTTCGTATGGCACTCCGGGCAGAGGCCAGCCAGGTTCTGGATCGTATCGGAGCCGCCCCTGCTGCGTGGCACGATATGGTGGAAATGGGCGATGGGTTTCTTACACATCAGACATTTTCCATGCTGCTGGGTACGGATGGCTTCTTTTACATCATCATATCCTTTCAGCGGACCGTTTTGGAAATCCACACCCATAGCTTTTGGGTTTTCCATATGCATGAACGCAAACCGGCTGACTTCAAATGCGATGTCTGTGACCGGCAGATACTTGCTGATCTTCCGGATGATGTTCAGATGTGTCTGTACCAGGTGCTGCACCGTTGGGGTGATCCAGTCCGGACAGCGTTTCCGGTTGCAGAACCGGGCCTGGGTGTTCCGGATGAATTTACAGGTCACAAATTTGTCCGCAGCATACATGGGCAGTTTCCGCATGACCATGCCGGACTTCACCATGGAACCATATCTTTTTGCAAGGCGCTGGCGGGCTTTTCGTTCCCCTCTCCTGGATGCCTGCCGGCTTTTTTTGCGGTCAGCCATCAGTTTTTTGATTTCCTTGTTTCTGGTCTCGATCACGGCGGCGAACAGCAGGCCTCCAAGCGGGGACAGGACTGCGGCCCCGATGTTCGTCCTGCCCGGATCCTCCGCCAGCGTTACCGGCTGGAGAACGGGCGCGTTTCGGTATGTCAGCCGGATCGTAAACGGGATATCCTCTGCGATCCGGGCCCTGCCCGTTTTCAGCAGCTTCAGGACATGCCTTTTCCGTCTGGTCGGCATCTGGGGTTTCCCATCAAAACCGAGGACATAGATATATTCTGTTTTCGATAATCTCTCTTCCAATGCTGTCATACTAACTCCTTTAGCAGTGCTGTTTCACGGGAGGAACGGTCCTCCCGCACCGGTGGTAAGCCTGAGGCACTGTGCTTACGTTTGTTTTCCTGGACTTGGCGTATGCTCTGTAGAACGGAGGACTGGAATCCTGCTGAAAAGCATGACATCCGCCGGTACCAGCACCCTCCGGCATCCGAAGATGCCATTGGATACACGCATACGTCACCGTATCCCTGCTCAGTAACCCTACAGCTAAAACCAGAACCTGCTTTCGCAAGCTCGTGACTTTAGTCATGAGTTACTTGACATTACAAGTACGGCTTATAACGTTAGACCAATTCGTGTAGAGTTTTTTTCCTTCCGGAGTTACATGGAAAGCCTTAACCTTATAGCAGTATTTCTTACCATAGGTTAATTTTGAATTTGTGTATTTTAGGGTATTTCCGGAATTAATGGTCTTAATCTTTTTATATTTTCCAGTTTTTCCAATTCTACGGTAGACCACATATCCATCAGCATTCTCTGCCTTCGACCATTTCAAATACGCCTTATTGTTTTTCATGGAAACAGATTCCATTCTGACATATCCAGGCGTAGTAGAAACTGTCAGCTCATTTGAATAATCTCCATAAGATATGGTTCCGTCGTCCATTTTTTCATAGAGACGAACCTTCACTTTTTTCGTATCACCAAATCCTATCGTGGCAGATGCAAAATAATCTTTTTTGAAATCCGACTCATCTAATCTTACATCATTATCCAAAGTATACTCTCCTGTTTTCGGATCGCCCACCATGATCTGATATCCCATACTATTTGCATTGTTAAGGACATCTTTTGTAAGATCCCATTTCAAATAGACAAAAGGAAGGTTTTTCTTTACATGAGCCTGAATCACAGGAGCCTTTGAGACGGAAGCATTTAAGGCTGTTATCGGAAGCGTACCAGTAACTCCGTTTGGAGCAAAAACGCTTAAAGTGGTTGTTCCGGCAGACTTTCCTGTCACAGTAACATCCACCCATCCTTTACCTCTTGCCGTTATTTTTGCAGACGCAATCTGTTCGTTGTCCACCCTGCAGGTTAATGACTCCGCAGCTTCCTGACTTCCCGCAGCTCCCGGATTTGAAATGTAGAATCTAGTTGTACGACTGCTTCCGCTTAAGATAGGATCCTTGACAAGATTTCCGTCTCCAATGATGTTTTCTATCTCTGTTGAGAAAGAAACAACAGAAGATCCATAAAGCAGACCTGGAATCTCAGATGCCGACTTCCATCCAGCTCCGTCATTTACATAGTAACCTGCATCTGAACTAACATACAAACTGTTACCATTTGCTCCAATGTATTCTATTCCAGAAGCAGGAATGCCTTTGTATGAATATGTATTTGCACAACGTGTGTGATCATTTGATTCCCAAATATCTTTAAACCAATGACCACTGTAATCTTCCAAGAAACCGCCTGGTTTATAACAAGTAGCTGTAGCATCAAGAATATAGAATTTATTATTTAACTTCACTTCCACCCAGGCGTGACCATCACCTTCAATATTATGACCTCTTCTAACGTAGTTTTCAATTCCCAGTTTTGTCAAAATCGTTGAAAGTCCTGCGGCAAAACCTCCGCATACAGCCCTTCTTAAAACTAAAGAACCATACGGATTCTGATTTCCCGTTTCCTCTTCATTGCTATAAGAAGTGTTCTTTTTAAACCACGCCATAATCATAGAAATTTTTTCTAAATCTGTATTCTGGCTTGTTATCCCAGTTTCTGAAATAATCTGTGAAACAGCTCGGTCTACAGCATTTACTTTATAAGATGTTAAATCAGATTTATAATCATAAACTCCGTTTGGAGCTACGTTTACTTCCGCGGCATCCACCCCACTACCTGATCCGTCATCCACATCCGGAACCTCCTGATCAGAGAAAGCATTCTCCGCGGAATCCTCTCCAGCGTCCACACTGTCATTTACAACACCCGCACCATCGACAGCATCAGAAGAAAATAAAGAAGTATCCGGAATCTCCGCGGAATCTGCAGAATCAGCATCCGTTCCATTTACAGTACCAGCATCATTCACAACAACACTGTTTCCATCGGAGAATTCCGCAGCATAAATCGGAGAAGTAGAAACCATAGAAACAGCCAGTAACATAGAAATCACTTTTTTCTTCATAAAACAACATCCTTTCTTATAATTAGAAAATGCGATTCGGGGCTTATACTGAATATAAAAATATTCTCCGCGGCATCCAGCCGACTGACGATCCAAGCCCGAATCCAGGTTAATAGTATTATACCACATAGGCTTGTAAAATCAATTGCTTATGTTGTATTTGATGGTTATACTTTAGCATAGACAGGGGCTGTAAAAAACTGGTACGGAAAAAAGGGGATTATAAAAAAGAAAGAAATGGGAGAAAATAAAAATGATTCAGGTACTCTTCTATAAGTTTGGGATTCTCTGCTTGCGATTCCTAATACCAGAGACTATCAGATGGAAACGTTATTCTCCGCGGAATTATCTGTTTTACTTCTTATAGGAATAGAGTGCGGATGAACTCCATTGGCAGATTCATTGTCCGCAGACCACAAATCTCCGGTGTATTTCATAGTATCCAGGCTGCAAAGAAAGATTGATTGTCAAGATCCTCTGCAACAGTGTAGACTTTTAATCCTTTCAGACATTCGGAAAATTACCCTGGGGAGTCTCCACGGATAAACCGACACTTTCAGAGTGACTACCAGATAGCAATGTTATTCTCCGCGGAGTTATCCGTTTTACTAACATGTAAGAATAGAATGCTGCTATACCCTACTGGCAGATTTATTATACGCAGATTGCAAACCTCCGGTGTATCTCATAGTATCCAGGCTGCAAAGAAAGAATGAGCGTCATGATTCTACGCAGCAGTTTCGGTTTTCGATCTTTTCTGGCAACCGGTGAATTACTCTGGGAAATCTCCGCGGATAAACAGACATTTTCAGAATGAGACGAAATCCTTGTGGAGGGAATCTCCGCGGATGTACCAATATTAAAAAACTGGCACAAATAAAAAGAAACAAGAAAAGGTCTTGGTTATGGAACTTTTTCAGAGAGGCTGGAAGATTAAGCAGAAAAAAGAGTACCATTTCTGATACTCTTCTCAAAAAAGTGAATTCGAATTCACTTTTTTACTTAATGATTCTTCAGAAACATTACATCTTCTCAATTTTCTACATCGAAAGTATAAGATAATTTATAATAATGATATTTTTGTATGAAAAAATGCGTCGTTGAATTCTGGAAGCAATAATGCTATCATTTTAATATATAGAAGATTTGTTTTTTGCCTGATTATAAGCAAGAACAATGAATAATAAACGTACACTTAGATAAAACATTACATTTACAGAAGAGGAAAAAGAATTGTATACTTGGAATAAGATTATAACAAATAAGCTAATCGATAAAACAAATGATTTTTTTAAAAAATATGAAATATCCAAAAATTGTGATAATATTAACGAAGGGATACAAATTATTACAGACTCGCTATGTAATACTCAATATCCAGATTTACAAAACAAAGCAGGCAAATTCGACATTGAAACAAAGAAGATTGTATTAAGAGATTCCAAAGTCACACAGCGATTATTCCTGCACGAATATGTTCATAAAAAATCTGTAAAGCATAGATTATTCAGGAAAGATTATTTAGGAATTGAATCTAACTCAAGTTTTCGCAATCTAAATGAAGCAATTACAGAAAAAATAACATGTGAAATATTAGATCTTCCAGAAACAGAACAAGCTCTTCATCCGTATTCTTCGATGTTTATCGCAATAGACGAATTGACCAAGCTAATCCCCTGGCATAAAATTGTCCAGTCATATTTTTCAAATGATATCAGAATATACAAAAAAACACTTGGTAAAGACTTGATTCCATTTTTAAATGATGTTGATACATTATTAAAGAATTATCCAGCACTGTATCCAAACGATAAGAATAAATTACAAACTTATCAGAAAGCTCGCAATGATATTATTAGAATCATAGAGACTGTGAGAAAAAGTCTGTAAATAAGATTCTTCTATGATATGCAAGGGTGGCAAGCCTGAAAATCAGGCTTCTCACCCTTGTTTTATATATAACAGTTGTTGAATGGCATGTCAAGAGCAGGCGGTTTTCCGCCCGTCTTATTCGCCCGTTTATTCGTTACTCTGGGAGGCGTCCTTCGTACATAATACTCAGTTCACCATACACCTGTGCCCAGTTGCGGATCGTACTGGTCCATTTCTTTGTAGCTTCAAATGTGGCAAGATACAGTGCCTTTAATAGAGCTGTATCGCTTGGAAATACGCTTCTCTGGCGATTCAGTTTCCGGTAGGTAGAATTCAGGGATTCAATAGCATTTGTAGTATAAATCACCGTTCTGACCGTCGTTTAAAATTTAAAGATCGGCGAGATTGCGTCCCAGTTATCCTTCCAGCGCTTCATGGAATTCGGATATTTCGGTGTCCATTTTTCTGTTACACGCTCTAAGGCTGCCAGAGCTTTCTTTTCATCTGTGGCCTGATAAATGGTTTTCAGATCCGCAGCGAAGGCTTTTCTGTCTTTATCCGGGACATATTTCAACGTGTTTCTTACCTGGTGTACAATACAGCGCTGGTATTCCGTCTTTGGAAAAGCTGCTGCGATCGCTTCTTTGATTCCGGTTAAACCATCGGCACAGATGATTAATACATCTTTGACACCACGATTTTTCAGTTCATTCATAACGGAAAGCCAGTATTTTGCGCTTTCGTTATCGCCAACACTGATGGTTAAAACTTCTTTTTTCCCTTCCGTGTTGATTCTCAGAATCACGTAAGCAGCAAGCTTTCGGATCACGCCATTATCCCTTACAGAATAATGGATTGCATCAATGTAGAGAATGGGATAGACCTCGTCCAGTGGCCGGTTCTGCCAGTCTTCGATCTGTGGCAGGATCTTATCAGTCACATCAGAAATAAAGCTTTCAGAAGTTTCAAAGCCATAAATATCTTCGATGGTTTCGGAAATCTGCCGGGTATTCATTCCTTTGGCATACATGGAAATGATCTTCTGATCAATATCGGAAATATCTTTCTGACGTTTTTTCACAACCTGT
>NZ_JBWJVP010000044.1:0-15653 GCF_056339915.1 Blautia sp. ZXY-1-B12
AACATGTGCTCAAGATCAACCAGACAAAAGAATATGAAGAACTGGCAATTGATCATACAGCAGAGCATGTACGTGCATATATCAAAGTTCAGGACGGCTGTAATCAATTCTGTACTTACTGTATCATTCCTTATGCAAGAGGTCGTGTCAGAAGCCGTAAGATCGCGCATGTAATGGATGAGGTTCATGCACTTGCAGCAAAAGGATACAAGGAAGTCGTTCTGACAGGAATTCATTTAAGTTCTTATGGTGTAGATTTCCCGGCAGAAGAGAAAGAAACACTGCTTTCCCTGATCCGGGCAGTACATGAGGTAGAAGGAATCGAACGAATTCGTCTGGGCTCCCTGGAACCGGGAATCATCACAGAAGAATTTGTGCAGAGCATTGCCGCATTGCCGAAAATGTGTCCGCATTTCCATCTGTCCCTGCAGAGCGGATGTGATACCACACTGGAGCGAATGAATCGCAGATACAGAAGCGCAGAATATGCAGAGAAATGCGGGCTTCTGAGAAAATATCTGGGAAATCCTGCACTTACCACAGATGTGATCGTTGGTTTTCCGATGGAAACAGAAGAAGATTTTCAGGATTCCTATGATTTCGTAGAGAGCATTCATTTTTATGAAACTCATATTTTCAAATATTCCCGCCGCCATGGAACAAAGGCTGCAGCCATGTCCGGACAGCTCACTGAAGCACAGAAAGCGGTCAGAAGTGACAAGATGCTTGCTTTAAATGAACAGCATGCGAAAGAATATGAAAAATCCATGCTCGGCGGTGAACTGAAAGTACTTCTTGAGGAAGAAGTAGAGATTAACGGAGAGCAGTGGTATATCGGCCACAGTATGGAATATATTAAAACAGCAGTGAAAAAACAGGACAACTACAGTGTGAATGACATCATTACTGTAAAAGCTGAAGAATTCCTGGAAGAACATACATTAACAGGTGAGGTTCTGGGAGTAGAATAGTTACAGTTCACTTCATTCTCAGCGGAATAGTGGTGTGTGAGTTACTGTTCACACACCACTATCCCGCGAGGTGTTTTGGCATGAATATGCCAAAATCCCGAGACATACAAGCCAAAATTCCATTGCCGCAGGCAATCTGGAATGAATTTTGGCTATGTTACTGAGAACGGAGTGAACAGTAACGAATATTCATCAATAAATTTGCGGTTGCACAATACGTGAAATTATATTAAAATATAGAAGAAAATATGTGTATTGTATACGAAATTTGCAATACATAGCAAAGCAGAATTACTAAGAAGGCTTTGCGACAATAAATCAGGTAAGGACGTGAATAAAATGGCAGAGAACAATCTGGGTAATACCCAATATTTCAGAACAAAACCAGACCAGGAGCTTCAGGTAAAAGAAGTTCTGGATCTCGTTTACACAGCAATGGATGAGAAAGGATACAATCCGGTCAATCAGATCGTTGGATATATTATGTCCGGAGATCCTACTTATATTACCAGTCACAAGGGAGCGAGAAGCATGATTATGAAAGTAGAGCGCGACGAACTGGTAGAGGAACTTTTAAACGAGTATATTAAGAACAAATCCTGGGAACGCTGATATGAGGGTTCTGGGATTAGATTATGGATCAAAAACAGTCGGTGTAGCCATCAGTGATCCGCTGGGGCTCACCGCTCAGGGCGTAGAGACAATCTGGCGTAAACAGGAGAACCATGTGCGCCAGACACTTGCCCGTATTGAAGAACTTGTTTCGGAATATCACGTGGAGAAGATCGTGCTTGGATATCCGAAGAACATGAACAATACGATTGGAGAACGTGCCCAAAAATCACTGGAATTTAAAGAAATGCTGGAGAGACGTACAGGTCTTGAAGTGATCATGTGGGACGAGCGTCTGACAACAGTAGAAGCCAATCGTACTTTAATGGAAGCCAGTGTGCGCAGAGAGAACCGCAAGCAGTATCTGGATCAGCTGGCTGCTGTTTTTATTTTGCAGGGATATCTGGATTCCCTGTCCTGTTAGGAGATTAATAAGATGGAGAAAATTAAATTTCAGCTTGAGGACGGAACAGAAGCGGAGTTTTATGTAGAGGAGCAGACCAGGATCGGAGGAGTTGCATATCTTCTGGTATCTGATTCTCAGGATGATGAGGCGACAGCCTATATTTTTAAAGACGTGTCAGAGGATGACAGTCAGGAAGCCTGCTATGAAATGGTCGAGGACGAGGATGAGATGCAGGCTGTTTTTAAAGTATTTGAACAAATGTTAGATGACGTAGACCTTGAAATGTAGCATGGAGGTGTAGTACTTGAGTAACGAAAATAACAACCAGTTTAATAATGAAGCGCGTGAAAATCATGACGGACAGTTCGGACATGGTCAGAAGAGGCCATACAACAGACCGAAGAATTATAAATATAAACCACAGCACAGAAACTCTTATGGAAGAAAACCAATGCAGGACCGCAAGGCTCCGGCAGATAAAGAGAAGAACGGAATACAGGTACCATTTAAGGCTGCGATAAAGAATTCTTCCCGCAGACCGAAGAAACCAACATCTAAATTAAAGATCATTCCTCTGGGTGGTCTGGAACAGATTGGAATGAATATCACAGCATTTGAATATGAAGACAGCATTGTTGTGGTAGACTGCGGTCTTGCTTTCCCGGAAGATGATATGCTCGGAATTGACCTTGTCATTCCGGATGTCACCTATTTAAAAGAGAATATTTCAAAAGTAAAAGGCTTTGTGATCACCCATGGACATGAGGACCATATCGGTGCGCTGCCGTATGTACTCAAAGATGTAAATGTCCCTGTTTATTCCACGAAGCTGACCATTGCCCTTATTGCAAATAAGCTGAAAGAGCATAATATGACCAATACTACCAAGTTAAAGGAAGTAAGGCATGGACAGGTCATTAATCTTGGTGATTTTTCAATTGAATTTATCAAGACAAACCATAGTATCCAGGATGCATCTGCACTTGCAATCTATTCTCCGGCAGGCATCGTAGTGCATACCGGCGACTTTAAAGTAGATTATACTCCTGTATTCGGAGATGCCATTGATCTGCAGCGTTTTGCAGAGATTGGAAGAAAGGGAGTACTGGCACTGATGTGTGACAGTACTAATGCAGAGAGAACCGGATTTACCATGTCTGAACGTTCTGTGGGACATGTGTTTGATAATCTTTTCAATGAATATAAGACAAACAGAATCATTATTGCCACTTTTGCATCCAATGTAGACCGCGTACAGCAGATCATTAACACAGCTTATCGTTTCGGACGCAAGGTTGCAGTAGAGGGCCGCAGCATGGTAAATGTTATCACAACTGCAGCAGAGCTTGGATATCTTCGCATTCCGGATCAGACTCTGATTGAGATCGATCAGGTTAAGAATTACCCGGATGAACAGGTAGTGCTGATCACAACAGGAAGCCAGGGTGAATCCATGGCAGCTCTTTCCCGTATGGCTGCAAACATCCATAAGAAAATAGTGATCAAACCGAATGATACTATTATTTTCAGTTCCAATCCGATTCCGGGAAATGAGAAAGCGGTATCCAAGGTTATCAATGAGCTTTCCATGAAGGGTGCGAAGGTTATTTTCCAGGATGTCCATGTTTCCGGACATGCCTGCCAGGAAGAAATCAAGCTGATCTATTCTCTGGTAAAACCGAAATATGCAATCCCTGTTCATGGTGAATACAGACATCTGACCGCACAGAAAAATGTAGTTGAGGAACTTGGAATCCCCAAAGAGAATATCTTTGTACTTGCATCCGGAAATATTCTGGAGCTTGACAGCCAGAGTGCACAAGTAACAGGCACTGTACACACAGGAGCAATCCTGGTAGACGGACTTGGTGTAGGAGATGTAGGAAATATCGTTCTTCGTGACCGTCAGCATCTTGCAGAAGATGGAATTATGATCGTTGTGGTTACGTTGGAACGCCACAGCAATGTGATTCTTGCAGGACCGGACATTGTTTCCAGAGGCTTCGTATATGTGAGGGAATCTGAGGATCTGATGGATGGTGCAAGAGAAGTGGTAGAGAATGCACTGGATTCCTGTCTGGAACGTAATATTACGGACTGGGGCAAGATTAAGACAGTTGTGAAGGATGCGCTCAGTGAATTTTTATGGAAACGTACCAAGAGAAGTCCTATGATCCTGCCTATTATCATGGAGGCATAAAATGGAACCAAATACAATAGAGGAAAGTATTAAAGGGCTTCTGGAGGCTATAAAGGAGAGTCCTGAATATCTGGAATTTCAGAAACAGAGTAATATCCTGAAAAAGAAGCCCGAACTGAAGGAACGTGTGGATACATTCAGGGCAGATAATTATAAAGTCCAGAATGAATGTGATTCCGATAATCTGTTTGAAGTTGTAGAGCAGATGGGAAAAGAATCCGCAGAGCTGCGCAGACACCCGGAAGTGAATGCGTATCTGGATGCGGAGCTTGCTTTGTGTAAAATGATGCAGAGAATCTGTATAAAACTGGGAGAAGGTATTGATATAGATGTCCCGGGAATGTGAGCAGATAAACTGTAAAACAGTTATCCTGCTGTGAGCAGATAACTGAGCGGATGACTTTATCCGCCTGACATACAGAAAGGAAATAGCTTATGAGTGATACCAGGGAACGTGCAGGTGCAGCAGGTGTTGTTGTTGCAGGAACGTTTTTTAAGATCGTACTTTATATATGTGTGATAGTTTTACTTTTCTGGGTAGGAAAGGCTTCTTATCAGTTTGGACATGATGTCTTTAATCAGCAGGCCATGAGTCCCGGAGAAGGACAGGAAGTTACAGTGGTGATCAAGGAAGATACTTCCTTGTACAAGATTGCCAAAACTCTTCAGAAAAAAGGTTTGGTCAAGAGTGCAACGGTATTTTATGTTCAGGAAAGACTGTCCACTTATCATGGAAAGCTTCAGGCCGGAACGTATCTGTTAAGTACAGCATATACACCTAATCGTATCATGGGAATTCTGGCAGGTGATGATGAACAGGAAGGGGTAAGTGATTCGTGATAGTTGACGAGCGGATGCGTACCTATATTAATTCACTGGATATGGGAAATACACCGTTTCTTGAAGAATTGGAGCAGTATGCCATCAGGGAACGGGTGCCGATCATCCGGAGAGAAATGCAGAGCTTTATAAAAATGTTTCTGGCTGTAAACCGGCCGAAGCGTATTCTGGAGGTGGGGACAGCCATTGGCTTCTCCACACTTCTTATGTGCGAATATGGTCCTGAGGACCTTGAAATCGTAACGATCGAGAATTATGAGAAGAGAATCCCCATCGCAAAAGAGAATTTCAGGAAAGCCGGACGGGAAGCGCAGATTACTCTGCTGGAGGGAGACGCAGGACAGATATTAAAAGAACTGGAAGATTCATTTGACATGATCTTTATGGATGCTGCAAAGGGACAGTATATCAACTGGCTTCCGGATGTGATGCGTCTTATGAAAAATGGCGGTGTTCTCATTTCAGACAATGTGCTTCAGGAGGGTGATATCATAGAGTCCCATTACCTGGTAGAGCGCAGAAACAGAACCATATATAAGAGGATGCGTGAGTATCTGTATGAACTGAAACATAATCCATCCCTGATAACTTCGATCATTCCTCTGGGAGACGGAGTTACAGTCAGTGTGAAACAGGAGTGAATAATATGAGAAAAATAGAATTGCTGGTTCCGGCGAGCAGTCTTGAGGTGTTGAAGATTGCTGTTATTTTCGGAGCAGATGCAGTATATATCGGTGGAGAAGCCTTTGGACTTCGTGCCAAAGCCAAGAACTTTTCCCATGAAGATATGAAGGAAGGAATCGCTTTTGCCCATGCACATGGAGTGAAAGTCTATGTGACTGTAAATATCCTGGCCCATAATTATGATCTGCCGGGTGTGAGGGAATATCTGACAGAACTGAAAGAACTGAAGCCGGATGCACTGATCATTGCAGACCCGGGAATCTATATGTATGCAAAGGAAATATGCCCGGAAATCGAACGTCATATCAGTACACAGGCAAACAATACTAACTATGAGACATATCGTTTCTGGTACAATCTGGGAGCAAAGCGTGTGGTAACAGCCAGAGAGCTTTCGCTTGCGGAGATTAAAGAGATCCGAGAGCATATTCCGGAGGATATGGAGATTGAAACATTCATCCATGGTGCTATGTGCATTTCTTATTCCGGAAGATGTCTGCTCAGTAATTATCTGGCAGGACGTGATGCCAACCAGGGAGCCTGTACCCATCCCTGCCGTTGGAAATATTCCATTGTTGAGGAGAAACGTCCGGGAGAATATATGCCGGTATTTGAAAATGAAAGAGGAACCTATATCTTTAATTCCAAGGATCTCTGCATGATCGAGCATATGGACGATATCATTAACAGCGGAATCGACAGTCTGAAGATAGAAGGCCGTATGAAAACCGCTCTCTATGTCGCAACAGTTGCCAGAACTTACCGCAAGGCAATAGACGACTATATGGAGAGCCCTGAGAAATATCAGGCAAATATGCCATGGTACCAGGAACAGATTTCCAACTGTACCTACAGACAGTTTACAACCGGATTCTTCTATGGAAAACCGGATGAGAATACACAGATTTATGATAATAATACTTATCAGAAGGAATATACGTATCTGGGATTTGCTGAGGCAGTGGATGAACACGGTTATGCGCAGATCACTCAGAGAAATAAATTCTCTGTAGGTGAGACAATTGAAATTATGAAACCGGACGGACAGAATGTAGCTGTCACTGTGAAGGGAATTTATGATGAGGAAGGCAATTCCATGGAGAGTGCGCCTCATGCACAGCAGAAGCTGTTTATCGACTTGGGAACCGAAATCCAGGTTTACGATCTGTTAAGAAGAGCAGAGTGATTGATAAACGCAGCCAACGTTAAATTTGTTGGCTGCGTTTACTGCATTTGCGGGAAAAGGCCTCGAAGCTTTTGCAGAGCAGTTTTTTCGATCCTGGAGACATAAGAGCGGCTGATACACAGTTTTCGGGCAATTTCCCGCTGAGTTTCTTCCTCCATGCCAAAGAGCCCATATCTGCAGCAGATCACCTGATATTCCTTATCTGACAGGACTTTTTTCAGAGAGCGTAGAAGATAGTTGGTATTTTCGCGGATATAGCAGTCTTCTACAATATCTACAGGTGCACTCTCGATCACATCTAACAGATTAATCTCATTTCCTTCTTTATCTGTTCCTATGGGTTCATATAGGGACACTTCTTTTGAATGCTTTTTCTTAGCACGAAAATACATCAGCAGTTCATTTTCTATACATCTGGCAGCATAGGTGGATAACCGGGAAGCCTTCTGGGGATTAAAGGTTGTGACAGCCTTGATCAGTCCGATGGTTCCAATAGAGATCAGATCATCTGTATCCTCACCGGTTCCCTGATATTTTTTGACCACATGTGCTACCAGCCGGAGATTATGCTCGATCAGGATATTCTTTGCCTGAGAATCACCCTCCTGATATTTTTGAAGATAATATTTTTCCTGGGATATGGACAAAGGTTTTTGAAAGGCCTTCAAATCGCTACCTCGAAGGGGGATTTCTATATAGTTTATGTCCGGGACAGGGTGTTGGTGCTTTTCCAGAAAATTTTGAGCCTTTTTACAATTATTTTACCTGTTCTGTACAATTATGTGATGGCAGAGTGTTTTTTTCTCTGATATGCTTAATAAAGCTGGTGATGAACAAGGATATGATTTTCGATGCTGATGGATAGGCTGCACAGACCGAATTGAAAGATCAGAGAAAAGGAGCAGTCAGATATATGATAAAAACCTATGTAATAGATACAAATGTACTGATTCAGGCACCGTATGCAATAAAAAGGCTTTGAGCCAAAGGGAGTGAAATATTTGAAATACAAGGAAATAGCAAATAACAAAGAAATTAATGCATATCTGCAGAAAGGTAATGCAAATCTGGGACAGCTGGGTTTTACAGATCATTCAAAGGCACACTGCGTGCAGGTTGCACATCAGGCAGGAAAGATACTGAAACGGCTGGGATATTCAGAACATGAAATTGAACTTGCAAAGATTGCCGGCTATATGCATGATATTGGAAATGCCATTAACAGAACCCATCATGCAGAATATGGTGCACTGCTTGCAAATGATTTACTGAAAGAAACAGATATGTCTCTGGAAGACAGGATAACTGTAATAGCAGCCATCGGTAATCATGACGAATCAACAGGAAGCCCTGAGGATGTGGTTTCAGCGGCACTTATTATTGCAGATAAAACAGATGTAAGAAGAAGCCGTGTGCGCCAGAAAGAACAATCCGCTTACGATATCCATGACAGGGTAAATTATGCAGTTACAGATGCCAAGCTGAAGATTGCGGAAGACAGATCAGTAATTGCACTGAACCTACAGATTGATGAAAAAATCTGTTCCATGTATGATTATTTTGAGATTTTCCTTGAGCGTATGATGCTTTGCAGGAAAGCTGCGGAAATACTTGGAACAACTTTTAAGCTGACAGTAAATGGCCGTAAGGTTTTATAGAATAAATGAAAAAGATAGAGAAATTTATTGAAAGAGATGCTTGCAAAAAGGGTATCTCTTTTTGTGTTGATTTTTGCAGCGGATGTTTCAAATCTGCATTGAGAAATCAGAATAACTACAGTATAATGGATGAAGAATTTAACCGAATAAACTGCTCAGCAGTTATCAGGTGTAGAACTACGCAGCGAAGTGGATGATTTTATCTGCTTAAATACAATATAACAGGAGAAGCACATGAAAATATATTTAGCCCCGCTTGAGGGAATTACTGGATATACATACAGAAGGGCACTTTACAATTGCTTTGGAGGGTTTGACAAATATTTTATTCCTTTTATTCTTCCAAACCAGAAAGGACATCTCAGCACCAGAGAAAAGAAAGACATTATGCCTGAGAATAATGAGGGGATGTATGCTGTTCCCCAGATTTTGACAAAGAATGCAGAGGATTTTATCCAGACAGCGGAAACACTGCAGGAATACGGTTATAATGAAGTGAATCTGAACCTTGGCTGTCCGTCAAAGACTGTTGTGACAAAAGGCAGAGGTGCGGGATTTCTGGACAGACCGGATGAACTGGACAAATTCCTGGATGAGATTTTCCGTAAATGTGATATGAAGATTTCCATCAAGACTCGATTGGGTATGGATGATCCGGAAGAATTTGAAGATCTGCTGACGATTTATAATAAATATCCACTGGAAGAGTTAATTGTTCACGCAAGAGTGCAGAAAGACTATTACAAAAATACGCCACGTCTGGAAACATTTGGGGAGGCGGTGGAGCGGGCCAAGAGCCCGGTTTGCTATAACGGAGATATCGTCACAGCAGAGGACTGTACCAGATTACAGGACATGTTTCCGACCCTGGACTGCATTATGACAGGCAGAGGAACACTGAAGAATCCTGCACTTGCCAGAGAGATCCGTGGCGGTGCACCTGCGTCAAAGGAAGAAATCCGCAGATTTCATGATATGATGTACAATGAATACTGTGAAGACCTGTCCGGAGACAGAAATATCCTGTTCCGTATGAAAGAATTATGGTCTTATCTGGCACCTATGTTTACAAACAATAAAAAATATGCCAAAAAGATTAAGAAGGCTGAGAAATGTGTGGTATATGAAAATGCAGTCAGAGAATTATTTGGCTGTGAACAGTTAATTGGAGAAGTGGAAAATGCGGATATGGAAAAAAATACTGGATTATTATAACAGCTGAAAGATATAGAACTCACAGTATTTCGATAAAAAGTAACTGATTAGTATCTTTAAGGCTGCAATATTTTTTATTAAGTAAGAAGGAGAAAAAAGAATCCTATGAAATCTCATGTATTTCAGATGAAATATTTCTTAGCAGGCATCTATATTATCTGTGTTATATTTACCTGCTTTAACGCCAGGTTTTATCATACGCCTCTGGCGAAGATATCTTCAGTAACAGAAAAGGAAACAATGAGCAGAAAAGGAACCAGGGATGCAGAAGAGTATTATTATACTCAGAAAATTACAGCGCGTATATTAAACGGTACCCATAAAGGGGAAGAGATTTCTATTTCTAATGAATATACATCGTCTCAGGTTCAGAATCAGAAATATCACAAAGGAGACACGGTCCTTTTAAGCGGTTCTAGGGAAAATCCAGGGAAATCCATACGTTCCATAAAGCGTGATGGTTATCTGGCATTGCTGGCAGGTGGTCTGTTTTTTCTTCTGATCTGTATTACAGGAAAACAGGGATTCTATACGATCATATCGCTGATATTGAACACAATTATATTCGCGTTTGGATTTCAGGCTTTTATGAAAGGGGAAAATATCTTAAATATCTGCAATGTAATTGCTTTTCTTTTTTCGATAACAACTCTGATCTGTCTGAATGGAATCCACAGAAAAACATGGGCTTCTGTTATTTCAACCATATGCGTACTGTTTCTGATCATGGCATTATTTGAATTTTCTATTCAGTTTTTTGGAGATTTGGATTATTCTAATCTGGAATATCTGGGGAGTATGAGTAATTCCGCTGATATATTCTGGACAGATATTATGCTGACAGGACTTGGAGCTATCATGGATGTAGCTGTAACTATTAGTGCTGCAACAGGGGAAATTGTCCGGAAAAATCCAGATGTTTCTCTGAGAAAATTAATACATTCAGGACGGGAAATCGGATATGACATTATGGGAACCATGATAAATGTGCTGCTTTTTGTTCTGGCAAGCAGTATGATCCCTATGTTTATCCTGAAAATGAACAATGAGATCAGGTTTATAACGATCATACGATATCATATTCCATATGATATCTGTCGTTTTCTGATTGAAAGTATAGGAATTGTACTGGCAATCCCTGTATCTGTTTTTATTTCTTCTATTATCATGAAACTACCATCTCTGAAAAGGAGCGACAAAAAATGATAATTTTTCTTGCACTGGTATTGATTATTTTAATGATTCTGATTGGTGGGGAGCGCGGAGCAGTTTCTCTTATGACACTGGCCGGTAATATTGTAATTCTGTTTATTTCGATTCTTCTGATGTCCATTGGTTTCCCGGCTCTGCTTCTGATATTGGCTGCAGGGGCAGGAGTCTGCTATAATTCCCTGTTTTACCAGAATGGAAACAATCGAAAGACACGGGCGGCTTTTCTGGCTACCTTGCTTGTGATGCTGCTTTTATTTATTCCGATTTATCTTATTATATGGAGATCAGGAAGCTATGGACTGAATGAGCTTCAGCTTTCAGAAGATGATTTTATGTATTATTACAGTACGGATATCCATATTAATATGCTTCATGTGGCAGTTTTTGTAACTGTTTTCAGTACTCTTGGAGCGGTTATTGATACTGCTTTATCTGTAACTTCTTCTGTATATGAAGTCTGGACACATAAAAACAGCCTGACAGCGAAAGAACTTACTTCTTCCGGCTATCAGGTTGGAAAAGAAATTATAGGAACAACTGTAAATACGCTGCTTTTTGCTTATCTAGGAGGCTCTATTCTGTTATTTGCCTATGTTCAGACACAGCAATATAACCTGGAAATTATTCTCAATTCCAAATTTCTTTTTCAGGATGTTGCAATCATGCTGTCTGGGGCGATTGCCTGCCTTTTTACAGTACCGGTATCAATCAGATGTGTGATCCGCCAGATTCATCATGCTGCATCTAAAACAGATCACAGCTGATCGGATTTGTTTTCACAGTCTTTGCAGATTCCATGAAGCATATCTCCGCTGCACTGCAGATGGAATCCATGATCCCGGAACAGATGCGAAAAGAGAACATTAGAAGGATTGGAATTAATTCTGTTCTTTTTTTGTCCATACATTATCCTGTAAAATGGGTCGTATCTGGAGCAGTATCTTTTGATGTATTATCTATTATCAGCAGTATATAGTATCGCTTCTCGACTTACATTTCTTTTGTGATGCTGTATATAAAAGGACTAACTGTCTGTGGGGAGCAGTCATACTACATATAATCTATAATGCAGTAGGAGCAATGATTATAATTCAATGAAGTAATTTTTATGAGGTAATTTTATGTGTGAAAATGAAAAAAAGAAATATCATTCCATTGAGATGACCACAGGATCTCTCTGGAAAAATATACTTCTCTTCAGCCTTCCTCTTATGGGATCACAGGTACTGGAGGTTCTTTTTAACTTAAGCGATGTTGCCGTTGTTGGACGGTTTGCAGATTATATGGCACTAGGTGCCGTCGGCTCCACAACTTTGCTGGTTACTCTGTTTACCGGAATCCTTATCGGAATGGGTGCCGGTGTCAATGTCCGCGTAGCTCACGAACTGGGTGCCGGTAATAAAAAAGGCACAGAAGAAACAATCCATACTTCTCTTCTTTTGTGCGCAATCACAGGTCTGCTCGTCTGCGCCATCTGTCTTCTGTTTTCCGGGCGGATGCTGTCCATGATGAACACGAAGCCGGAACTTATTGATCAGGCTATTTTATATATGAAGATCTATTCCCTGGGAATGCCTGCAATGGCCGTATACAATTTCGGAAACGGCGTATTAAGTGCCATAGGCGATACGAAACGACCATTGATCTACCTTTCCATTGCAGGTGTGGTCAATGTTCTTCTGAATCTGTTTTTTGTTATTGTCTGTCATATGGCAGCCGCAGGCGTTGCAACAGCCAGCGCAATTTCTCTGTATATCTCTGCTTCTCTGGTGATGATTCATCTCCTCAGAAGAACCGATGACTGCAAAGTGTCTCTGCGTAAAATCCGTCTGCACCCCAAGGCCTGCAAAGCAGTTCTCATGCTTGGTATCCCTACAGGTCTTCAGAACGGAATCTTTGCTATTGCAAACCTGTTTGTGCAGACTGGTGTCAACTCTTTTGATGCAGTGATGGTTTCCGGAAATGCAGCTGCTGCAAATGCTGACTCCCTGATCTATAATGTCATGTTTTCTTTTTATACTGCATGTGCAAGCTTTATCGGTCAGAACTGGGGTGCCGGTAATAAAAAACGAATGCTGAAATCTTATAGAGTCAGCCTTACATATGCCTTCATTTTCGGTGCAATCCTGGGTGGACTACTCCTTGTGTTTGGCCCACAGTTTCTTTCTCTGTTCGCTACGGAACCAACAGTTATTGATGCTGGTATGCAGAGGATTCGTATTATGGCATTCAGCTATGCGTTTAGCTGTTTTATGGATGGCAGTATCGCCGCATCCCGAGGCATCGGAAAAAGTATTCCGCCTACCATTATCGTTATCCTGGGCTCCTGCGTATTTCGTATTGTCTGGATTTATACAGTATTTGCACATTTCCAGACGATTTCATCACTGTATCTTTTGTATATCTTCTCATGGGGAATTACAGGACTTGCAGAAACTCTGTTTTTTGTTGTAAGTTTTAACATAATATATAGCAAGAATTCTCCTTCCTCTACAGGTGGGAGATGAATTGCAAAAAATAAAAAGAACGCTTGTTTGGTAGTGAGGTCCATGGTATAATAGAATCAGTAGATAAGATAATTACTCAAAAAAAGGACTGGTTTTATGGAAAATATGGATCATAATGCACATTCAGTGTACTTGATGTATTATCACCTGATTATGGTGGTGAAATATCGAAGAAAAGTTATCAATGATCCGATTTCAGAAAGAGCAAAGGAAATGTGAGGATATATTGCCCCACGGTATGGAATTGTTTTGGAGGAATGGAATCATGATATTGACCATGTTCATGTAATGTTTCGTGCACAGCCTAAAACAGAACTCAGCAAATTTATCAATGCTTATAAAAGTGCCAGCAGCAGGCTGCTGAAAAAAGAGTATCCGGAAATCCGGGAAAAACTTTGGAAAGAAGCGTTCTGGAGTCAGAGTTTCTGTCTTTTGACGGTAGAAGGGGCACCAGTAGAAGTGATTCGTCAATACATCGAAAATCAGGGAGAGAAAAAGAATTGAACATAGCATATCGTTTCCGGATTTATCCAACAGAAGAACAGAAGATACTCCTTGGAAAAACATTTGGCTGTTGTCGTTTTCTGTACAACCAGATGCTTAATGACAAGATCCAGGAGTATAAAAAGACAAAGAAGATGTTAAAGAATACATCAGCTATGTATAAAAAGGAGTATCCATTTCTGAAAGAAGTTGATTCGCTGGCACTGGCAAATGTTCAGCTCCATCTGGAAAAAGCATATAAGAATTTTTTTCGTGAATCCCAAGGTTGGATTTCCACGTTTCAAGTCAAAACATCACTCAAAAAACAGCTATACAACAAATGTAGTCAACGGAAATATTCTGGTAGAAGATAACCGGATCCGGCTTCCTGAAATTAAAATGGATCTCCATGAAGAAACACAGGGAGCCTGCAGAAAAAACTGCCGTTTGAAATCAGTGACAGTCAGTATGGAGCCATCCGGAAAGTATTTTGCAAGTCTGCTGTATGAAGGATACAGCTGCGAAAACCAAGCAGCAGATAAGGATTACAGTAATGCTAAAATACTTGGGATTGATTATGCGATGCAGGGGATGGCTGTGTTTTCAGAAGAGATCGAGATGGAAGAAGCAGGATTCTTCAGAAAAAATGAAAAAAGGCTGGCAAGGGGAGCAGCGTAAACTGTCGAGATGTGTAAAAGGAAGCCGTAATTATGTGCGACAGAAAAAGAAAGTTGCCAGGTGCCATGAAAAAATACGCAGCCAGAGAAGAGATTATCTGCATAAACTGAGCCGCAGGATCACAGACCAGTACGATATAGTTGCGGTGGAAGATATTGATATGAAAGCGATGAGCCAGTGCCTGCATTTTGGAAAAAGTAAGCAGATGGATATGGATGTTCCTGAATATGCTGGATTATAAGCTTGCCTGGAAGGGAAAAGAATTAGTAAAGGTAGACCGCTTTTTCCCGTCAAGCAAAAAATGCAGTAAATGCGGAAAGATAAAAAAGAGCTGAAATTATTCGAAAGAGTTTACCGCTGTACGTGCGGAAATGAGATGACAGAAGATCCAAATGCAGCAATCAACATCCGTGAAGAGGCAAGAAGGATGCTGGCAGCATAAACTGTCCGTATCCGGACAAGACAATAAAGTAAAGAAATATGCCCGTGTCCGGGAAAAAAATCGCGGGGCACGCGAGGATAGCTTGTAGATACTTGGCTCAGTAGAGCCATTGAACAAGAAGCCCCCACTTCAAAATCAGAGATTTAAGTGGTGGGAGCATGTCACGAAAATATGCTGGAAAATAGTCACAGCCACTCTGTGATTTATATGCCAGGTGGATTCCACAATTGACTGGAAAGAAAAACAGCTTAATAAAACGGGTGAAATCTCAATCGGAATTGACTGAGCTGAAAGCGAGGGATACTTCTTCTGTCCGAGGGGCAAGAAGGTGGAACTAAAAATAATTAGAACAATCGTTAAGGAAAGAATCGAAGGTGGTGCAAACGAAAAAGCAGTATTCGAAGTCTTTCCATTAACTGCCCTTTCGTTTGCATCAATTTCGATTTTTTCTGGTTGAACAAAGCGCGTCAGCTCTATATGGACTTTTAATTCTGACACTCTATTTGTAATAGGATAGCGTGTACACATAGAAACACATAGAATTTATAATCAATTGTAG
>NZ_JBWJVP010000045.1:0-13033 GCF_056339915.1 Blautia sp. ZXY-1-B12
CGAATATGGGAATTCTGTCAGCAGTATGGATGACAGATCAGAAGAGGAAACACAGAAAAGCTCTGATTTTGATGGAACAGGGACAGATTGTACGAATATAGACTGCGGAGTTGCAGTTACTGTACATACTTCCTGTAATCCTTTTATTTCTACCACACAGGTAGTTCCGAAATGTCTGACTCTGGGTAATGGGCTGCAGGAAAGACAAGGATGCCCGTGGAATCGCAGAGGCAGCGCAGAAGGTGCTGGACAGATCCGGATTTCATAAAGAAGCATTTGAGCAGATCGCAAGCATCGATCTGAAGAAAAAGAAGAAAAGGGAATCCTGTCATTGTCACAGGACTGGCAGATTCCTTTTGTGACTTATACAGAAGAAGAATTAAAACAGGTGCCTGGAGAATTTACTCCCTCACCTTTTGTAAAAAAGATCACAGGTGTGGATAATGTCTGTGAGAGAAGTGCAGTCCTTGCCAGTGGAAATGGCAGACTGCTGGCAGAGAAAACAGGAGAAAATGGTGTGACCACAGCAGTGGCTGCCAGGGAATGGAGGATACATTTTGAGTAAAATATATGTAATCGGAATCGGACCGGGAGCTTATGACCAGATGACAGGAAAAGCGATCCGCGCCATGAATGAAAGTGATGCGATCATCGGATATACCGTATATGTAGACCTGGTGAAGGAATATTTTCCGGGAAAAGAATTTATGACTACACCAATGAAAAAGGAAGTGGACCGTTGTGTACTTGCTTTTGAAGAGGCAAAGAAAGGCAAAACTGTTTCCATGATCTGCAGCGGTGATGCCGGAGTTTATGGTATGGCAGGTCTGATGTATGAGGTTGGTGTCAATTATCCGGAAACAGAACTGGAGATCATCCCGGGTGTGACAGCTGCAACAGGTGGAGCTGCTGTTCTGGGTGCACCTCTGATCCATGACTTCTGTCTGATCAGCTTAAGCGACCTTCTCACACCATGGGAAAAGATAGAGGCAAGACTTCTGGCAGCAGCCCAGGCAGATTTTGTTGTATGTCTTTACAATCCGTCAAGTAAAAAACGTCATGATTATCTGCAGAAAGCCTGTGATCTGATGATGAAATACAAATCACCGGATACCATCTGCGGAACAGTTTCCAATATTGCAAGAGAAGGCGAAGAAGCTCATGTAATGACATTAAAGGAACTGAGAGATACACAGGTGGATATGTTTACCACAGTATTTATCGGTAATTCTCAGACAAAGGAAATCAACAATAAGATGGTAACACCGAGGGGATATAGGAATGTATAAAGTTCTTGTTTTTGCGGGAACAACAGAAGGATACGAAATCTGCCGGTTTCTGGCAGATCATAAGATAGAGACAAAGGGATTTGTTGCCACAGAATATGGCAGCAAATCTCTTACAGAAAATGAATTTCTCACTGTTCAGACCGGAAGACTGGATGCAGCGGACATGGAAGAGGTCTTTTTACAGGAGAAACCGGAAATGGTGCTGGATGCCACCCATCCTTATGCTGCTGAGGTGACTGTAAATATCAGGACAGCCTGTGAAAATACGCAGACAGCATATTACAGGGTGCTGAGAGAAGCAGGGGAACATGAGGACAGGGCAGTATATGTGGACAGTGTTCAGGCTGCAGCAGATTATCTGGATCAGACACAGGGAAGTGTACTGCTGACAACAGGAAGCAAGGAACTGGCCGGCTTCACAGGCATGAAGGATTATCAGAACCGTCTTTATGCAAGAGTCCTTTCTCTGCCCAATGTGATGAAAGCCTGTGCAGAGCTGGGATTTGAGGGGAAACATCTGATAGGAATGCAGGGGCCTTTTTCCAGAGAGCTGAATGCTGCAATGCTCAGACAGTATGACTGCAGATATCTGGTCACAAAGGATACAGGAAAAGCAGGGGGATTTCAGGATAAGATCGATGCTGCCCTGGAATGTGATGCAGTTCCTGTGATCATCGGGCGTCCTCTGAAGGAGGAAGGCATGTCTGTGAGAGAATGTAAGAGATTTCTTACAGAGCATTTCGGTTTAGCCCACAGACCGCATATTACATTGCTGGGAATTGGAATGGGAAGTCAAAAACTTCTCACTGTCCAGGGTAAGAACAGCCTGGATCAGGCGGATCTTCTGATCGGTGCCAGGAGGATGGTGGATTCTGTGAAACGTCCGGGACAGGATGTGTTCGTGGAATACAGAAGCCAGGAGATCAGGGATTATATTGATGCACACCCGGAGTATGACAATATTGTGATCGTCCTTTCCGGAGATGTGGGCTTCTACAGCGGAGCCAGAAAGCTTCTGGAAGTACTGTGTCAGGACAGTGCGGATCTGAGAGTACAGAGAAAGAACGGATCAGAGAAGAGTGAGGAAGAACGGGATAGTTCAGCACAAAATAATACAGAGATAGAGATTCAGTGTGGGATTTCCTCAGTTGTATATTTTATGTCCCAAATAGGATTGTCCTGGGATGATGCCAAAATCGTCAGTGCACATGGAAGAGGCTGTAATCTTATCTCACATATCTGTTATGCAGAAAAAGTCTTTTCCATACTTGGAACTTCAGACGGTGTAGCAGTTCTGGCAGAGAAGCTGGTAAAATACGGGATGGGTGATGTGCTCCTTTATGTGGGAGAAAATCTGTCTTATGAAAATGAGAAGATTTTTGTAAAACCAGCCAGTGAACTGACAGAATATAAGGGTGATCCTTTGTCCGTCATCTGTGCAGTAAATGAAAATGCAGGAACACGTCTGGAGACGCATGGGATCAGAGATGAGGAATTTATCAGAGGCAAAGCGCCCATGACAAAGGAAGAGGTGCGTACGGTATCCCTTTCCAAACTGCGGCTGACTGCTGATTCTGTCTGCTATGATGTGGGTGCAGGAACAGGCTCACTGTCAATAGAGATGGCACTTCGTGCTCATCAGGGACAGGTCTGGGCAATTGAGAAAAAGGAAGACGCAGTTGAACTGATTCCACCGGAATAAGGTGAAATTTGCAGCGGATAATCTGGAGATTGTGGAAGGACTTGCACCGGAGGCTCTGAAAGATCTTCCGGCACCAACCCATGCTTTTATCGGAGGCTCGTCAGGAAATCTGAAAGAGATCGTGAAGCTGTTGCTTGAAAAGAACCCTCAGGTCCGGATCGTGATCAACTGTATCACTCTTGAAACTGTGTCTGAAGCATTGGAAACAGCGAAAGAGTTTGGATTTGAAGAGAATGAGATCGTACAGCTAAGTGCAGCACGTTCAAAGGCAATCGGACGTTATCATATGATGATGGGCGAGAATCCCATTTATATTATTACACTTCAGAATCCCGGGAAATAACAAATGATGCAGATATCAGGGATTACAAATTAACAGTTAAGGAAATACAGATTAACAGTTAATAGATTGGAATGCCCTGAAATTGTTGAAAAAATATAGGACAGAAACAGAGGAGAACAGGGATGGATATTCCAAGAATACTTCTTGCAGCAGGAGCCAGCGGCAGTGGCAAAACACTGATCACCTGCGGACTTCTGCAGGCACTGGTCAATCGAAAAATGAAAGTGGCATCTTTTAAATGCGGACCGGATTATATAGATCCCATGTTTCATTCCAGAGTCATCGGGACGAAATCCCGTAATCTGGACACCTTTTTTACAGATGCCGAGACTACCCGATACCTGCTTGGAAAAAATGCAGCAGACTGCGATATTGCAGTGATGGAAGGTGTTATGGGCTATTATGACGGCGTGGGTGGAATATCCACGAAAGCAAGCGCCTATGACCTGGCAGATACCACAGATACTCCGGTCATCCTTGTGGTAAACAGCAGAGGAATGAGTATTTCCCTGGCAGCTTATATCAAAGGTTTTATGGAGTACAAAGAGAAAAGCCATATCAAAGGCGTGATCTTTAACCAGATGTCTCCCATGCTTTATCCCAGAATGAAGAAGCTGGTGGAAGAACAGCTTGAGGTGGAGGTTCTTGGATATGTGCCAAAGGTAGAGGACTGTGTGATTGAGAGCCGTCATCTGGGTCTTGTGCTTCCTGAGGAGATTTCTGATCTGAAGGAACGTTTGCAGAAGCTGGCCGGAATATTGGAAGACACACTGGAGATCGACAGGATCCTTGCATTTGCCAAAAATGCAGAGGATCTGCAAGTGCCGGAATCTCTGATACAGAAAGACAGGACATATGGATATTGTCTGCCACAGAAGCTGCGTATCGGAGTGGCAAAGGATGAAGCCTTTTGTTTCTTTTATGAAGATAATTTTCGTCTCCTTCAGGAAATGGGGGCAGAGCTGGTTGATTTCTCGCCAGTTCATGATGAACATCTTCCTGCAGATCTGGATGGGATTCTTCTTTATGGCGGTTATCCGGAATTAAATGGAGAGGCACTGGAACGCAATGCATCCATGAAAGAAGAGATTGCACAGGCAGTTAAACAGGGCATGCCATGTATGGCAGAATGCGGAGGCTTTATGTATCTTCATGAGCAGATGGAGGATATGGGCGGAGTGTTCCGGAAAACCTGCGGAGTGATTCCCGGAAAATGTTTCCGTACTCCCAGACTGACCAGATTTGGATATATCACATTAACCGCCGGGAAACCTGTTTTTGGCAGAAGTGCAGAGGAGATCGGTGAGATTCCGGCCCATGAATTCCACTATTTTGATTCTGAGAATTGCGGAAGTGACTTCCATGCGGCGAAGCCTTTAAGTAAAAGAGGCTGGGACTGTATACACAGCAGCAGTAACCTGCTGGCAGGATATCCTCATATCTATTATTATGGAAATCCCCAGATTCCCAGGGCTTTTCTCATGAAATGTCTGGAATATCATAACAAGGAGTTTTAAAAATATGTTATATTACAGTATGCCTGCCCTTGCAGCAGGCTTCATACTTGATCTTATGATAGGAGATCCCAGATGGCTGTATCATCCGGTGTGTCTGATCGGAAATCTGATCGCATTTTTGGAAAAAATACTCCGAAAGATTTTTCCGAAAACAGATAAGGGCGAACTGGCTGCAGGTATAGTGGAAGTGATCCTTGTCTGTCTGTTAAGCGGTGGAATCCCATTTCTGATCCTGCACATTCTCTATGGAATCTCAGTATGGGCGGGATTTGCACTGGAAACCTTCTGGTGTTATCAGCTTCTGGCAACGAAATCTCTGAAAACAGAGAGCATGAAAGTCTATGACAGACTGAAAAACGGAACTTTGGATGAGGCCCGTTATGCAGTATCTATGATCGTAGGTCGTGATACCCAGTCGCTGACAGAGGAGGGGGTTACAAAGGCGGCAGTAGAGACTGTGGCAGAGAATGCTTCTGACGGTGTCATAGCACCGATGCTTTATATGGCAATCGGCGGAGTGTGGCTGATGTTCCTTTACAAAGGAATCAATACCATGGATTCTATGCTGGGATATAAGAATGATAAATATCTGTATTTTGGTCGCTGCGCTGCAAAGCTGGATGATGTGGCCAATTATATTCCAGCCAGACTTTCAGGATGGCTGATGGTGGCAGCCTCTACATTTGTAAAAATGGATGTGAAAAATGCAGCGAAGATCTACCGCAGAGACAGAAGAAATCACGCCAGCCCCAACTCTGCACAGACAGAGGCAGCAATGGCAGGTGCGCTGGAGGTACAGCTTGCAGGCAATGCTTACTATTTCGGAAAGCTTTATGAGAAACCAACCATAGGAGATGGAATCCGCCCTGTGGAGGTGGAGGATATCAGACGTTCCAATCGCCTGCTTTATGCAACAGCGATTCTGGGGGCTGTGATCTTCCTTCTGATCGGAAGCGCAGTGCGATATTGTTTCTTTTTATAATTCCGGTAACGTGGATTGCTGAATAGTTATTAATATAAAACATGTATAGTAAGACAGGAGACAACTGATGACAAAACATATACATGGCGGTGATGTTTATAAATATGATCACTGTCTGGATTTCTCTGCAAACTGTAATCCGCTGGGAACACCGAAGAGTGTAAAGCAGGCGATCATAGACAGTGTAGAGGACCTGAGTGATTATCCCCGTGTAGGATGCGGACCTCTGAAAGAGGCAATCGCAGATTATGAACATACAAAAAAAGAATATCTGATCTGCGGGAATGGAGCCGCAGACCTTATTTTTTCCCTCAGCAGGGCATTGAATCCAAAGAAGGCCCTTCTTCCTGCTCCTACCTTTGCGGAGTATGAACAGGCACTGGTCAGTGTTGGCTGTGAGATCAGCAGATATTATCTGAAAGAGGAAAATGATTTCTGTATACAGAAAGATTATCCGGATGTTCTGAAAAGAGAAAAGCCGGATATTATTTTCCTGTGTAATCCCAATAATCCTACAGGGATCACCATACCTCAGGACCTTCTGGAAGAAATCCTGGAAACCTGTGCCATGCAGGGAATATTTATGGTAGTAGATGAGTGCTTCCTGGATTTTGTAAAAGATTCGGAGAAACATACGCTGAAGGGAAAACTGGAAAAATATCCGGGACTTTTTATTCTTAAGGCATTTACCAAAAGATATGCGATCCCCGGTGTGCGTCTGGGCTATGGATTCTGTTCGGACAGGGAAGTACTTGACCGGATGGAGGCAGTCACCCAGCCCTGGAATGTGTCTACCATGGCACAGCAGGCAGGAATGGCAGCATTGAAGGAATCAGAATATGTGGAAACAGGACGGCAGATCATTTTCCGGGAATCTGCATGGATGAAGGAAAAGATGAGACAGGTTGGGCTGACGGTATATCCTTCTGAAGCAAATTATATATTCTTTTACGGACCTGAGGATCTCTTTGAAAGATGTGTTGCAAAGGGAATCCTGATCCGGGACTGGCAGTAACTATCCGGGGCTGAAAAAAGGATATTATCGTGTGGCAGTGAAGCTGCATGAACAGAATGAAAAGCTGATAGAGGTACTGGAAGAAGTGCTTTCATAAGTATTTATACAGGAGAAAAGGGGAAACAAAAAATGGCAAAAGCAATTATGGTGCAGGGGACAATGTCCAATGCAGGAAAAAGCCTTCTGGCAGCAGGGCTTTGCAGGATTTTTAAACAGGATGGATACAGGGTGGCACCCTTTAAATCCCAGAATATGGCACTGAACTCTTTTATTACAGAAGAGGGGCTGGAGATGGGCAGAGCTCAGGTTATGCAGGCGGAGGCAGCCGGAATTAAGCCTTCTGTACTGATGAACCCCATTCTTCTGAAGCCTACCAATGATGTAGGCTCCCAGGTGATCGTAAACGGAGAAGTCCTGGGAACCATGAGTGCCAGAGACTATTTTAAATATAAGAAAAAGCTGGTGCCGGATATTATGAAAGCCTATGATAAGCTGGCATCAGAAAATGATATCATTGTGATCGAGGGGGCCGGAAGCCCGGCGGAGATTAATCTGAAAACAGAAGATATCGTAAATATGGGAATGGCAAAGATGGCAAAGGCACCGGTGCTTCTGGTGGGAGATATTGACAGAGGCGGTGTTTTCGCACAGCTGATCGGTACAGTGGAGCTTCTGGAAGAGGATGAAAGAGAGATGGTAAAGGGTCTGATCATCAACAAATTCCGTGGCGACAAGACCATCCTTGATCCGGGAGTGCAGATGCTGGAGGAGAGAAGCCATATCCCTGTAGTGGGAGTGGCTCCGTATCTGGATATTCAGGTGGAGGATGAGGACAGCCTCACAGAAAGATTTGACAGAAAACAGGAAGTGGATCTTATTGATATTGCGGTGATCCGGGTGCCAAGGATCTCCAATTTCACAGATTTTAATCCACTGGAAAGTATCCCGGGAGTTTCCCTGAGATATGTACAGCATGTCAGTGAACTGAAAAATCCGGATATGATCATCCTTCCAGGAACAAAAAATACAATGGAAGATCTGCTGTGGATGCGGGCTAATGGTCTGGAAGCTACAGTTTTGAAGGAAGCTGCAAAGGGTAAGATCATCTTTGGAATCTGTGGCGGTTATCAGATGCTGGGTGAGACCTTAAGTGACCCTCATCATGTGGAAGCCGGAGGAACCATCAAGGGAATGGGACTGCTTCCTATGGATACTGTTTTTGCAGAAAAGAAAACCAGAACCAGAGTTTCCGGCAGATTCCTGGAACTCGAGGGAGAACTGCAGGCACTTTCCGGCGCAGAACTGGAGGGTTACGAGATTCATATGGGAGAAACTGTGTTAAAAGGTGAAGCCGGACACAGTGTATCCATTGAAGATCAGGTGTCAGGAGAGTGTAAGGAAGACGGTGCATACTGTAAAAATGTCTGCGGAACCTATGTCCATGGAGTTTTTGACAGGGAAGATGTGGCAGAGGCTGTTGTACGTGTTCTGGGTGAGAAAAAGGGAATCGATGTATCTCAGATGACAGGAATCGATTTTGCAGCATTTAAAGAAACTCAGTATGATATCCTGGCAGCAGAACTGAGAAAACATCTGGATATGAAGAAAATCTATGAAATTCTGGAGCAGGGAATCTGATCCGGAACTGTATGGTGAAAATCCAGATAAACCAATGAGTGATAGATGTAACTATTGTATACGGGAATTTATGGAATTTGGGAGATAAGGAATGAAAGTAGAACTGGAAAATGTAAAACCAATGGATATAGAGAAACGCAGCTTTGAGATCATCACAGAGGAACTTGGAGATAAAAAGCTGGTTCCCGGAACAGAGCTGATCGTAAAGAGATGTATTCACACAAGCGCAGACTTTGATTATGCAGAGAATCTCTGTTTCTCTGAGAATGCAGTTGAGAAAGCAATCGCTGCTATTAAAGACGGTGCCTGCATTGTGACAGATACACACATGGCAGAGTCCGGGATCAACAAGAGAGTCCTTTCCCGTTACGGCGGAGAAGTATTCTGCTTTATCTCTGACGAGGACGTAGCTGCCACAGCCAAAGCCAACGGAACCACAAGAGCTACAGCCAGCATGGATAAGGCTGCTGCCATGGGAAAGAAGCTGATCTTTGCCATCGGAAATGCCCCCACTGCGCTGGTACGTCTCTATGAACTGATTGAGGATGGCAAGCTGGATCCTGAGCTGATCATCGGTGTGCCGGTAGGCTTTGTAAATGTGGTCCAGTCCAAGGAACTGATCATGCAGGCAGACGTACCTTATATTGTAGCCAGAGGAAGAAAGGGCGGAAGCAATGTTGCCGCATGTATCTGTAATGCATTGCTTTATATGATTGATAATAACAGAGGATACTAATTAATTCTGTATCTGACTGATATCCTTTAACAGCTTGCATGCCGGGACGAAATCTGCCACAGGCATGGAGGAGCAGGAGAGAATCAGGGTAATCTTACCGGGAGTCTCTCTCAAGAAGCTGCAGGCGCAGACCATTGGTCTGTGCCTTTTTTTGAAGCTCCTGCCAGGTAAGAGTTGTGGACAGAGTCAGGGCCAGGCTGGTACCTGCGGCTCCGGTCTGGATTGGGAATCTTTTCCAAGTACTTCCCGCACAGCACTGCGGAGTGCTTTCAGCTTTACAGAATACAGACGTTTCAGCTTACGGGTCTGTGCTGCCAAGTGACCATCCCGGATAAATTGGCACAGAGCAATCTGCTCTGTCTTTGATGCTGTCTGATTATATTGGTCTGCTTTTTTTCTGTACAGTGCAGACAGCTCCGGAGGCAGGACCATAAAACTGATACGGATGGAGGGCAGCAGAAGTCTGGAAAAGGTTCCCAGATACACCACATTCTGACCGCCTGCCAGACCAAAAAGAGAAGGGGTAGGCTTCTGCAGATACACAAATTCATTTTCAAAATCATCCTCAATGACCAGACTGCCATGTGCAGCAGAGTAATTCACCAGCTCCAGGCGTCTGGAAACAGGCATAATATCACCCCATTTTGTCATATGTGCAGGAGAAACATAAATAATATCACAGTCCTTATTCCTGTAATCTACCTGAAATCCATAGTCATGAAACACAGTGCTTCCCTGTACAAAGGAAGGATTGGGAAAAGAAACAGTCTGGCGTTGCTCAAGGAGCGGGCAGAGGATGTGCAAAAGACTCTGAATACCTGCACCGATCACAATATCTTCCCCGCTACATAGCACGTTTCTGCGTTCTCTCACATAATCGGCAAGTGTATCTCTCAGATCTGCCTCTCCCTGAGGCTCTCCGTAAGACAATAATCGTTCATCCTGGCGAAGGGCACTTTTGATATAACGTCTCCACAGGTCAAAACGGAAACTCTCCCGATCTACTCCTGAAGAAGCAAAATCAAACCTGCAGGGTGTCTGGGTCTGTTTCTCTGTTTTTCTGACAGATGTGTGTTGTCTGTCAGCAATATCTGTCACATAATATCCGCTCTGGGCTTTGGAAATAATATATCCCTCCGCAGCCAGCTGCAGATAGGCATTTTCAATGGTAGTGCGGCTCAGCCTCAGTTCCTGTGAACATTTTCGGAGGGAGGGCATCCTGCTTCCGGGCGGGAGCTTTTTCTCCATGATCAGTTCCCTGTAATAGTGGAACACCTCCAGATACAGGTGCTCCTTTTTTTTATTCTTATCTAAAATCAATTCCATATGTAAAACTCCGATCCTTCAAACATGCTGATGGCATTCTTGAATTGCTATAGGGTTAAAAATAAACTGACCCTTAAAAAAACATTAAATCTGGCTATATTCATATATCCACTGTGATGCTATATTAATACAAAGCATAAAAGAAAGCAAGAGGAATAAAAAATTGAAAAAAATTGCAGTAATTCATGATCTGTCCGGTCTGGGGAAATGCTCTCTTACAGCAGCGATTCCTGTAATTTCCGCCATGGGAGTCCAGGCTTGTCCGCTGCCCACCGCAATATTGAGTAATCAGACAGGATATGGATCTTATTTCTGGGATGATTATACAGACCGGATGGAGCTGATCATGGATGAGTGGAAAAAAACGGGATTTACACCGGATGGTGTTTATACAGGATTTCTGGGAGATGCCAGACAGGTGGATTTGATCCTGAAATTTGTAGATATGTTCTGCACAGAGGGAACACATATCCTGGTTGATCCGGTTATGGGAGACAGAGGGGAAACATACAAAACCTATTCAGAGACTCTCTGTGAAAAAATGCGGACTCTGGTCAGAGAAGCTACAGTGATTACGCCGAACCTGACAGAGGCACTTCTTCTTCTGTATGGAGAAGAGGGGATGAAAGAAAGAATGAAAGAACTTTCTGATATGGAAGAAACACAGTTGCTTAAGGAAATTGAAAAATCTGGAAGAGATCTGACTCTGCGTTTTGGACTGGAATCAGTTGTGATCACAGGAGTAGAGGTGTCTGGCAGTGACGGCAGAGCACGAATGGGAAATCTGGTTCTGGAAAAAGAAAAAGCGGACTGGTGTTTTTCTGTAAAAGAAGGCGGCAGCTATTCCGGAACAGGAGATCTTCTGGCATCTGTACTGAGTGCGGGAATGGTGAGAGGGATTCCCATGAAAGCGTGTGTGGAGAAGGCTGTTGAATTTCTGGGTGGAGCTATTCACGATGCAGTGGAAGAAGGAACTGACAGAAATGACGGAGTCTGCTTTGAAAAATATCTGGGGATACTGACACAGATATAAAACAGGAAATCATAGATACTAAATGCCGGATAGTTAAGTAAAATATATAACAGGAGGGATCATATTATGTCTGAATTAACAGCAAAAGAGAACATCAAAACAGCCGACACAGTGAAAAGGATCACAGCCACAGCGGTAATGGCAGCATTGACTACTTTAATGACAGCTTATATCTTTCACATTCCGGTAGGGGTGAACGGAGGATATGTACATCTGGGAGACACTATGATCTATCTGGCAGCAGCGTTTCTGCCATTGCCTTACGCATGTGCGGCAGGAGCGATCGGAGGTGGTCTGGCAGACCTTCTGACAGCACCTGTATGGGCTCCTGCAACCATAATCATCAAAATGCTGATCTGTCTTCCGTTTTCTTCTAAAGGAACAAAGCTGGTCACAAAGAGAAATGTAGTTGCATTACTTCTTGCATTCGCCATCTCAGCAACAGGATACTATATTGCAGAAGGAATTATGTTTGGATTTACAGCATCCTTCTTTACTTCTGTCAGCGGAAGTATTGTACAGTCAGGTGGAAGTGCTATTATGTTTGTGATCATCGGTACTGCACTTGATAAAATCGGATTTAAGACCAATATTGCGAAATAATACGAAAAATAAAATAACTGAGTTTAAAATGAGGAAAATATAAAATGACAACAGATATCATATACAGATATAAAAACCAGGTATATTTTAACATTACCAATAAATGTCCATGCAGATGCACTTTCTGCATCCGAAATACAGAGGATGCCATCGGTGAGGCATCCAATCTCTGGTTTGAACATGAACCTGCATTGGAAGAGATTTACAAAGCCATTGATGAGTTTGATTTTTCAGACTGTAATGAAGTGGTTTTCTGCGGATACGGAGAACCGACCATGGCTCTTGAGAACCTTATAGCAGTAAGCAAATATATCAGGGAAAGATACCCATTCCGGATCAGGCTGAATACCAACGGATTATCTGATCTGATCCACAAACGTTCTACTGCAGAAGAAATCTGTCAGGCTGTAGACAGTATATCCATCAGCCTGAATATGCCGGACGCAGCATCCTACAATGAAGTAGTCCGTCCAGCATACGGCGAGAAGTCCTTTGACGCCATGCTGAAATTTGCAAGAGACTGCAAGCAGTATCTTGATGATGTACGCTTCACAGTTGTAGATGTGATCGGCGAGGAAAAAGTAGAGCAGAGCAAAATCCTGGCTGCTCAGAATGGGATTCCGTTAAGAGTAAGAAAATATTCACCGTGATACAGAATAGAAAATTTCTGTTTTTGCTTTTAAATTTGCCTGAAAACTACAGCAGTCATGCACCTTACCGTGCGTGGCTGCTTATTTTTTATGTTATAGGAAATTATTCTGTAATGTTTCTATAACATAAAAAGCCTTCCGGGCAGGATGAAGTCCCCTTCTTCGAAAATTGCAAAAAGTAATAAGTAATAAGCAATAA
>NZ_JBWJVP010000046.1:0-9856 GCF_056339915.1 Blautia sp. ZXY-1-B12
AGATGGCGGTATGAACGTATAAATAAGGAGAACAAAATGAGAAGAGTTGTAATTACAGGTATGGGAGCAATCACTCCGGTAGGCCTTAGTGTAGAAGAATTCTGGAACAGTGTAAAAGAAGGAAAAACAAACTTTGCAGAAGTAACACGTTTTGATTCCACAAATTACAGAGCGCATATGGCAGCAGAGATCAACAATTTTAATCCAAAGGATTATATGGATTTCAAATCTGCAAAACGTATGGAGCTTTTCAGCCAGTATGCGGTAGCAGCAGCAAAAGAAGCTATTGAGCAGTCCGGACTGGATATGACAAAAGAAGATCCCTTCCGTGTAGGCTGTAGCGTGGGAAGCGGTATCGGAAGTATGCAGGTGGTAGAGAAATCCTGCGAAATTCTCAACACAAAGGGACCAGGAAGACTGAATCCTCTGATGATTCCTCTTCTGATCTCCAATATGGCATCCGGAAATGTTTCCATTCAGTTTGGACTCCGCGGAAAGAACATTAATGTTGTAACTGCCTGTGCAACAGGAACCCACAGCATCGGAGAAGCATACCGTACTATTCAGTGCTCTGATGCAGATGTTATGGTTGCAGGTGGAACGGAAGCAGCTATCACACCAACAGGCTTTGGTGGTTTTGCGGCACTGACAGCATTGACCTCATCCACAGATCCTGAGAGATGTTCCATCCCTTTTGACAAAGAAAGAAGCGGTTTTGTAATGGGCGAGGGTGCCGGCGTGGTAGTTCTGGAAGAACTGCAACATGCCAAAGCACGTGGAGCGAAAATCCTTGGCGAGGTTGTCGGATATGGTGCAACAGGAGATGCTTACCACATTACATCCCCTGCAGAGGACGTGTTCCGGTGCTGCCAAAGCTATGGAATGGGCTGTAAAAGAAGCAGGAATTTCCACAGATGATGTATGGTATGTAAACGCACATGGTACAAGCACACATCATAATGACTTATTTGAAACAATTGCCATTAAGAAAACATTTGGTGAACACGCAAAAGAAATGAAAATAAATTCTACAAAATCTATTACAGGACATCTTCTGGGAGCTGCCGGTGCAGTGGAAGTGATCACCTGTGTAAAAGAACTTCAGGAAGGCCTGATCCATCAGACTGTTGGTTATAAGGTGCCGGATGAACAGTGTGACCTGGATTATGTAGGAAACGGTAATGTAAAGATGGATATCAAATATGCACTTACCAATTCTCTTGGCTTTGGCGGACATAACGCATCCTTACTTATTAAAAAGTACGAAGACTGATCACGCAGATAATAAATGGTATGGTGATTTTGAAAACAATATACGACAGTGATCTTATAATATAGCTATTTCAGCAGGAGGAAATAAATGGAACTGGCAAATATATTAGAACTGATCCACGCAGTCAGCGATTCAGATCTCACAGAATTTAACCTGCAGGACGATACCTTAAATATTTCCATGTCAAAAGAGAAAACAATTGTACAGCAGATGGCAGTCAATACTGATCCGGCAGATGCTCAGCAGTATCAGCCGGTAGTGCAGCAGGCTGTACATGTAGAATCCGTCAATGCTGTTAACGATGAAGTACAGACAGGAAGTGTGGTAAAATCTCCTCTTGCAGGTACCTATTATGCAGCATCTTCTCCGGAAAATCCCCCCTTTGTAAAAGTAGGAGATAAAGTAAGCAAAGGTCAGGTCCTTGGCATTGTGGAAGCAATGAAGCTGATGAACGAGATTGAATCAGAATTTGATGGTACAGTAAAAGAAATCCTTGTAGAAAACGAGCAGATGGTAGAGTTCGGACAGCCGATGTTTGTGATAGAATAGAAGAAGGAGGTAAAAAACTATGAAACTTACAACAAAAGAAATCATGGAGATCATTCCCCACAGACACCCGTTCCTCCTGATTGATACTATTGAAGAACTGGTGCCGGGTGTGAAGGCAACAGGAAAGAAATGTGTTACCTATAATGAGCCGCATTTCGCAGGACACTTCCCACAGGAACCGGTTATGCCGGGAGTTCTGATCGTTGAAGCGCTTGCGCAGACAGGTGCAGTTGCAATTCTGAGTAAACCGGAAAATAAAGGAAAGATCGCATATTTTGCATCGATCAACAATGCAAAATTCAAGAACAAAGTAGTTCCCGGAGATACCCTTACTCTTGAAGTAGAGATCATTAAGGAAAAAGGTCCCATGGGAGTGGGAAAAGCAAAAGCAACAAACCAGGACGGTAAGGTAGCAGTGATCGCAGAGCTGACTTTTGCAGTAGGAGCATAACAGATGTTTAATAAAATTTTGATCGCCAATCGTGGTGAAATTGCAGTGAGGATCATCCGGGCATGTCGTGAGATGGGAATCCGCACAGTAGCCGTATACTCAGAAGCAGACAGAGATGCCCTGCATACCCAGCTTGCAGATGAAGCAGTATGCATCGGAAAGGCACAGTCATCAGACAGCTATCTGAACATGGAGCGAATCTTAAGTGCTACCATTGCCACAAAAGCAGAAGCAATCCACCCGGGATTCGGATTTCTCTCAGAGAACAGCCGTTTTGTGGAAATGTGTGAGAAATGTAATGTGGCATTTATTGGTCCTTCCGCAGAAGTAATTTCCAGAATGGGAAATAAATCTGAGGCGAAAAACACAATGCGGAAAGCTAAAGTCCCGGTAGTGCCCGGCACAAAGGAGCCGGTCTACACAGTAGAGCAGGCTTTGGAAGCTGTAAAGGAAATCGGTTTTCCGGTCATGATCAAAGCATCAGCAGGCGGCGGTGGAAAAGGAATGCGTGTAGCCGGAAATGAACAGGAATTTGCCAAATTGTTTGAGACAGCACAGCAGGAGTCGGTCCATTCCTTCTCCGATAATACCATGTATCTGGAACGGTTTGTGGAGAATCCCAGACATGTTGAAGTGCAGATTCTTGCGGATAAATACGGAAATGTAGTTCATCTGGGAGAACGAGACTGCTCTGTTCAGAGACGTCACCAGAAAATGATCGAAGAGTCTCCGTGTATCGCAATCTCTGATGATCTGAGAAAGAAAATGGGTGAGACAGCAGTACGGGCAGCAAAGGCAGCAGGCTATGAAAGTGCAGGAACCATAGAATTTCTTCTGGATCAGTCCGGAGAATTTTATTTCATGGAAATGAACACCAGAATCCAGGTAGAACATCCGGTAACAGAATTTGTGTCTGGTGTAGACCTGATCAAAGAGCAGATCTGCATTGCAGCAGGTGAACCGTTAAGCGTTCAGCAGAAAGACATAGAAATCCGCGGTCACGCCATGGAATGCAGAATCAATGCCGAGGATCCTGAGAGACATTTCATGCCATGTCCGGGTAAGATCACTGACTTACATCTTCCCGGTGGAAATGGAATCCGCGTGGATACAGCAGTTTATAATGACTACGCAATCCCGCCCTACTATGATTCTATGATTGCCAAGATCATTGTTTATGACAAAGACCGCCGCAGTGCCATTCGAAAGATGATCAGTGCACTTGGAGAAGTTGCCATCGAAGGAGTAAAAACTAACGTGGATTTTCTGTATGAACTTCTCAATCAGCCGGATTTTCAGGAAGGAAATATCACCGACAGATTTCATTCCGCAGCATTATCCGGATCTGTAAAAGAAAACTGGTGCAAATATATTTTATAGTTCAGCAGAAAGTACATATTTATTATTGAAATGTAATTGATAAGCAAATCGATAAAATTATTTTTGACAGAATTAGTTTGATTAATAGTTATTAACGTTATTTTGTTGTCTGAAAGAACATCAAATTGGGTTACATAAAGGAGCAGGATTTTAATGGCAGACTTGAAGAGATTTTTTAAGAAAACAGTTTCAGAAGACCGGCATAAACAGGCCGCATCTGTTTCCGTACCTGAAGGCTTATGGATCAAATGTCCAAAGTGCGGAGAAATGGTTTACAGAGAAGACGTAATATCCAACGCCTATGTGTGCCCGAAATGCGGAGGATATTTCAGAATCAGTGCGAAACGCCGGATCAAAATGATCGCAGATAAAGGAAGTTTTAAAGAGTGGTTCACAGGAATTGACAACAGCAATCCACTGGACTATCCGGATTATCCGCAGAAAATTGAGGATCTGAGAGAAAAAACACACCTTGATGAGGCAATTCTCATCGGAGAAGCCACCATCGGAGGAATCCGTACAGTGATCGGAGCCATGGATACCAGATTTCTCATGGCTTCCATGGGATATGTGGTGGGAGAAAAGATCACCCGCTCATTTGAAGAAGCAACAAAACAGGGACTTCCGGTCATTCTGTTCTGTTGCTCCGGCGGTGCCAGAATGCAGGAAGGAATTGTATCACTGATGCAGATGGCAAAAACCTCCGCAGCCATTAAACGTCACTCCCAGGCAGGGCTTCTCTACACATCTGTGCTGACAGACCCGACTACCGGTGGCGTTACAGCAAGCTTTGCCATGCTTGGAGATATTATCCTTGCAGAGCCAGGCTCACTGATCGGATTTGCCGGCCCGAGAGTCATTGAACAGACTATAGGTCAGAAACTGCCGGAGGGCTTCCAGAGACCGGAATTTCTTCTGGAACATGGATTTCTCGACGGAATTGTTGAACGAGGCTCTATGCGGGATGTTCTTTCGCTGATCCTGAAACTGCATGATACCAGAAAATGTTACGGAGAATTTCCACAGGAAACATCTGCCAGATCTTTCGATACTTTTGGCAAAAAGAAAAAGCAGAAGAAACAAAAAAATCTCACAGCCTGGGACAGAGTCCAGATTGCCAGAAGCAGTGACCGTCCGTCAGCAGCGGAATATATTGATGCCATTTTTGATGATTTCATGGAATTTCATGGTGACAGAGGTGTCAGAGACGACAATGCCATCATCGGCGGCATTGCTACACTGGACGGACAGCCCGTTACAGTAATCGGAATCCGTAAAGGGCATACTACAAAAGAAAACATCAGATGTAACTTCGGAATGCCATCACCGGAAGGGTACAAAAAGGCTCTTCGACTGATGAAACAGGCAGAGAAATTCGGACGTGCAGTCATTGCATTTGTAGACACTCCGGGGGCATTCTGTGGACTGGAAGCAGAAGAACGGGGACAGGGCGAAGCCATTGCAAGGAATCTTCTGGAAATGTCCGATTTGAAGGTGCCGGTTCTTTCGGTTGTAATTGGTGAAGGCGGCAGTGGCGGTGCACTTGCACTTGCAGTCGGCAATGAAGTCTGGATGATGGAAAATGCAACCTACACCATCCTTTCACCGGAAGGCTTTGCATCCATTCTCTGGAAAGACAGCAGAAAGGCACCGGAAGCTGCGGAGGTCATGAAAGTAACGGCGGCTCATCTGAAAGAACTGGGAATCATTGAACGGATCATACCGGAGGAATATCCTGCAAGTGAGGAGAATTTGCCGGAAATTGCAGAATATATGAAGATCAGAATGAAGCAGTTCCTGGAGAAACAGACTGGTAAAAGTGGACTGCAGATTGCACAGGAACGGTATGAGAGGTTTCGTAAGATGTAGCACGATGTTAAAAGGGACGCGCAGAAAAATATTTTATTTGGAGTGCGGTTTCGGGGTCTAAGATATTTCTAAGCTCTCAGAAATCTGCTAAAGGCATGAGCCGTCTTGTCAAACTCGCTCCGTTGCAAACTTCGCTCAGACAGTGATGCAGCCGGCTCATAACGCAGATTTCTGAGAACTAAGAATATCTAAGACCCCTGCAAATGCACTCCAAATAAAATATTTTTCTGCGCTGTTTTGTTGCATGTTGTTCTGCGTTTTCTTAGGGTTTCTATAGTTATATTGTACAGTAGATATATTATTTTGGTTAATTATTCTGCGAAGTCAGGAGTGGTGCTTTCTTTACTGTTGTACGGTAAATATGTTATATAGCCAATAGTCAGCATGGGAAGCGATAGTGTCCGGGGGTGAATTTGAGGGTTCATTGTAGTTCTTGGCATTTGGGAAGACGCGTTATGAGCCAATCGTTTCACTGTCTGAGCGAAGTCGGAGACGTAGCGAGTTTGAGAGAGTGGCTCATGATTTTAGCGGCTTCCCAAATGCCTAGAAATACAATGGTTCCGAAACTGAGCCCCCGGACACTATCGCTTCCCATGCGTCCCTATTCAAAAAACATTAAAATTTTCCCCTATCCCGACTTGAAATAAGAAAGCCTCTGACGTATAATAAACCCGAAAGTAGAAAGGCGCTGCTTTTAAGCAGGGTCTTTTTTTACAGATTTTGAATATATAAAAAATTCAGGAGTGAAAAAAGTTATGACCAAGATCAGAACAAGATTTGCACCAAGCCCTACAGGCAGAATGCATGTTGGAAATTTAAGAACAGCATTATATGCATACCTTATTACAAAACATGAAGGCGGAGATTTCATCCTCCGTATTGAAGATACAGACCAGGAACGTTACGTAGAAGGCGCTGTAGATATTATCTACCGTACTCTTGCAAAAACAGGACTTCTCCATGATGAAGGTCCGGACAAGGACAAAGGCTTTGGACCGTATGTTCAGAGTGAGCGTCAGGCACAGGGAATCTATCTGAAATATGCACAGCAGTTAGTAGAACAGGGTGATGCATACTACTGTTTCTGTAAGAAGGAAGAACTGGAAGGTATGAAACGTGTTGTGGCAGGAAAAGAGATTTCCATTTATGACAAACGCTGCCTTAAACTTTCCAAAGAAGAAGTACAGCGTCGTCTTGATGCAGGAGAACCACACGTAATCCGTTTCAATATGCCAACAGAGGGAACTACAACATTCCATGATGTAATCTACGGAGATATCACAGTAAACAATGAGGAACTGGAAGATCTGATCCTGATCAAATCTGACGGATACCCAACTTATAACTTTGCAAATGTAATCGATGACCATTTAATGGAAATCACACACGTAGTAAGAGGTAACGAGTATCTTTCCTCAGCTCCGAAATACAACCGTATCTACGAAGCTTTCGGATGGGATATCCCGGTTTATGTACATTGTCCGCTGATCACAGATGAGACACACCAGAAGCTTTCCAAACGTTGTGGACATTCCTCTTATGAAGACCTGCTTGATCAGGGATTTGTTTCAGAAGCGATCGTCAACTATGTGGCACTTCTCGGATGGAGTCCTTCTGACAACAGAGAGATCTTTACACTGGATGAACTGGTACAGGCATTTGATTATCATCATATCAATAAATCTCCGGCAGTATTTGATATTGCGAAACTTCGTTGGATGAATGGTGAGTATATCAAGAAAATGGATGCGGATGAATTCTATGAGAGAGCACTTCCGTATATGAAAGAAGTTCTGAAGAAAGACTACAACTTCAAGAAGATTGCAGGAATGGTACAGACCAGAATCGAAACATTCCCTGACATTCCGGCTCTGATTGACTTCTTTGAGGAAGTACCGGAATATGATTCCGCCATGTACTGCCATAAGAAAATGAAGACAAATGAAGAGACTTCTCTTACAGTATTAAAAGAAGTACTTCCGGTTCTGGAAGAACAGGAAGATTATACAAATGATCCGTTATTTGAAACATTAAGTGCATTTGTAAAAGAGCATGGTTATAAGAACGGATATGTAATGTGGCCTCTGCGTACTGCTGTTTCCGGCAAGCAGATGACGCCGGCCGGTGCTACTGAGATCATGGAGATCATCGGTAAAGACGAGACAATCAAACGAGTAAAGGCAGCTATTGAGAAATTAAGCAAATAAATATGAAGAGAAATCCATCTCAACTTCGGGCAATCACTCACCTGTCAGGACCTATGATGGTCCTGGCAGGTCCCGGCTCGGGGAAAACTTCCGTTATTGTGGAGAGAACTGCATACATGATCAATGAGGGGAAGATACCGGCTTCTTCTATTTTGGTTGTAACTTTTTCCAGAGCAGCGGCAACAGAGATGAAAGAACGGTTTTTGAAATTCGTGGGACAGAACAGAAGCGAAGTGACTTTTGGAACTTTCCACGGAATTTTTTATGGGATTTTGAAAGCGGCCTATCATCTGAGTGCGGCCAATATTCTTTCTGAGGAAGAGAAATTCAGTATTCTACGTGAGATGACTGAGAAATATGGACAGGAAATGGCTCAGGAGGGAGATTTCATTGAAGAAGTTGCCAGGGAAATCAGTGTTGTAAAGGGGAACTGTATTTCTCCGGAGCATTATTATGCATCCTGTTGCTCGGACGAGATATTCAGGGACATTTTTCATGGCTATAAGCAGGCTCTGAAGGCGAAACGCAAGCTGGATTTTGATGATATGATCCTCTGTTGTTATGAACTTTTTTCCCAGAGACAGGATATCCTGAATGCATGGAGAAGAAAATTTGTCTACATTCTGGTGGATGAGTTTCAGGATATCAACAGCTTACAATACAAGATTTTGCAGATGCTGGCGGCACCTGTCAATAACCTGTTTATTGTAGGGGATGATGACCAGTCCATCTATCATTTCCGGGGCGCAAGACCAGAGATTATGTTAAATTTTACAAAGGATTATCCGAAGGCAGAGACAGTCCTTCTGAATGTGAATTACCGGTGCAGTAAGAATATCCTGCGTACAGCCATGGAAGTGATCGGATGTAATACCAGACGTTTCAAAAAGCAGCTGGATACTCCAAATGAAGAAGGGATGCCTGTGACGTGCAAGGAATTTGATAATCCAAGAGAAGAGTATATGTGCGTGGTGGCAGCACTGAAAAAAAGAATGGAGCGCGGCGAGGATCTGCTGAATACGGCAATCCTGCTTCGTACAAATCAGGAATCGGAAGGTCTGATCAATGTGCTGATGGAATATCAGGTTCCTTTTACAATGAAAGAACAGCTTCCCAATCTTTTCCGCCACTGGATCTGCCGGGCGCTTCTGGCTTATCTTGAAATGGCAGCAGGAGACAGGAGCAGGAAGAATTTGCTGGAGATCATGAACCGGCCAAATCGCTATATTTCCAGAGAAGCGTTGAACAGTTCGCAGATTAATTTTAATGAACTTCGGGAATATTATAAAGACAAAGACTGGATGTGCGACAGGATTACCACACTGGAAACGCATCTGAGGATTCTTGGTACTCTTTCCCCTTTTGCTGCGATTAATTTTATCAGAAAAGGAATGGGATTCGAAGAATACTTGCGTGAATATGCACAGTATCGTAAAATAAAACCAGAGGAACTGCTTGAGACCCTGGACCGGATCCATGAGAGTGCAAAAGGCATGAAAACCCTGGTGAAGTGGCAGGCTTACATAGAAGAATATACGAAGCGCCTGAATGAACAGGCAAGGAAACAGCAGGATAAAAAAGAAGGAGTGACTATATCCACACTCCATGCGGTAAAAGGTCTGGAATATGATATTGTGTATATTCTGAATGTTAATGAAGGAAGTATTCCATATCGCAAGGCGGTTTTGGCAGAAGCAGTGGAAGAAGAACGAAGATTGTTTTATGTAGGGATGACCAGGGCGAAAAAGAAGCTGGTGCTTGCCTATGTGAAACGCCAGTATGAGAAGGAACGGGAGCCTTCCCGGTTTCTTGAGGAGACAGGCCTATGAATAAAGGAATTATTTACTGTACAAAAATACGGGAAGAATATGAAGGCGCACATATGGAGCATATGATCGCAGAGAAACTTCTGGAAATCGCACTGAAAAAAGAATATGGAATCAATCTGTACAATGAACCCAGAGCAGAGGGAGAACATGGAAAACCATTCCTTTCCTATCGTCCGTCCCTGCATTATAATATCAGTCATTCCGGAAAATATGTGGTATGTATTCTGGCTGATCAGGAGGTTGGAATTGATGTGCAGATTCATTGCAGAGCCAATTATGAAAGAATGCTCAGACGTAT
>NZ_JBWJVP010000047.1:0-24846 GCF_056339915.1 Blautia sp. ZXY-1-B12
TTCTCTTATTTTGCTTATAATAAATTGTTTTATATAATATTAGAATTAATATTTTTCTGGATTTAATATCTGTAATTTTCAAATAGAATTCATATAAATGCTATTAACAACCTTTTCAAATATTCCTGAGCTTATCTCAGGTTCCATTCCAAATATCACTTATAACTATTATTTGTTATCTGCGTGCATAGCGTTTCAGCATCGGCAGTACTTCATTCAGAACTTCCAGGCAGTAGTCAACTTCTTCGAATGTATTCTCCTCTGAGAAGCTGATACGTACAGTGTTCTCGATCTGTGCATTGCTCATTCCCATTGCTGAAAGTGTTGCGCTTGGTTTTCTCTTATGGCTGGAGCATGCGCTTCCTGCTGATACGTAAATGTTTCTGTCCTCTAAGGTATGAAGCAATACCTCGCTTCTGATTCCCAGAAAGCTGACGCTTAAGATATGCGGTGCACCTTCTCTGACAGGCATTCCGTTGATTACTACATCGTCAATCTTAGAAAGTCCTTCTGCCATGCGTTCTTTGAGCTGGTAAAGATGCTCTACTTTCTCGTCAAAGTTCTGGTACATCATCTTCGCTGCAACGCCAAGTCCTGCGATTCCCGGTACGTTATCTGTTCCGGAACGCATGCCGTTCTGCTGGCCGCCGCCGAGAATGAGAGGCTGTACTTTTGCCTTGCTGTTGATGTACAGGAATCCAACTCCTTTTGGTCCATGGATCTTATGTGAGCTGACGGACAGAAGATGGATATTCCATTTCTTCGGATAAATACGATATTTACCGAATGCCTGGATCGCATCTACATGATACAGCGCCTTCGGACACTTCTCCTGGATCATTGCACCGATTTTCTCTACAGGCATAACCGCACCGGTCTCATTATTTACCATCATTGTAGATACGAGAATGGTATCCGGCCTTAATGCTTTCTCCAATGCGTCAAGTTTTACTACTCCATGCCCGTCTACAGGAAGAATGGTCACTTCAAATCCCTGTTCCTGCAGAAAAAGCTACCGGCTGGCTGACTGCAGCATGCTCTACTGCAGTTGTGATAATGTGATTACCGCTTCGTTTGTTGGCAAGCGCACCACCGATCAGAGCCAGGTTGTTTGACTCTGTTCCGCCGGAAGTAAACAGGATTTCTTTTTCTGTTACTTTCAGTATCTGTGCCAAAGTTCTGGCGGATTCTTTGACATACCCTTCTGCGTCTACACCTTTCTGATGCATGGCAGATGGGTTTCCGAAATCTTCCATCATTGTTTTTACCACGATGTCCTTTACTTCTTCAAAGCAGCGGGTCGTGGCTGAATTATCAAAATATGCTTCCATTTTTGTTCTCTCTTGTTTCTATTATTCATTTTCCAACTGGAACATCAAAACTGAAAGAATCGCAAGTCCTGCTGTCTCAGTTCTGAGGATTCGTCTTCCAAGTGTAATCGCATGGGCACCTGCTTCCAGTGCCTTTGCTACCTCTTCTTCCTCGAATCCACCCTCCGGTCCGATAAAGATACCGACAGACTGTCCAGGCTTGATCTCGCTGAGGATTTCTCTGGTTTCTTTCATTCCTTTGGCAAGTTCGTACGGGATCAGTTTTACCTCTAACTGTTTCGCAAATTCCAGTGCCTGTTTGTAGGTCATTACTTCATGGATCTCCGGGATCAGCATTCGCTTGGACTGCTTTGCTGCACTCTCTGCGATCTGCTGCCAGCGAACCACCTTCTTTGCTGCCTTCTTAACATCCAGCTTCACCACACATCGCTTTGTCTCTACCGGGATTATAGAAAAAGCTCCCAACTCTACTGCTTTCTGGATGATCAGTTCCATCTTGTCTGCTTTCGGCAGTCCCTGGAAAAGATAAATTTTATTTGGCAGCTCATATTCCGGCTCCTGTGCATAGAGAATATGCAGCAGAACCTCATCCTCTCTCAGTTCTTCAATCTGGCAATGGTATTCTTTATCTCCTCCGTCACTGATCCACACATCCTCCCCACATTTCATGCGGAGAACGTTTTTAATATGATTTACATCCGTCCCATTGATGTGGATACGGTGTGCCTCTTCCTCAATCTGATAAGGCTCCACAAAAAAACGCTGCATATGATCAGTCCTTTCTTGCTGTTACGGAAACCCACTCGCCCTGATGTATCACTTCTACAACCGTCAGGCCTGCTGCTTTTACTGCCTCCACTACAACTTCTTCTTTCACATCAAGAATACCGGAAGTAATGTAGTAAGCGCCTTTTTTCATCTGGTTTACAATTACCGGTGTCAGAGGGATCAGAACATCTGCAAGGATATTTGCTGTTACAATATCATATTTTTCATATCCTGCCTGATCCTGAATCGCTTTATCGTCAATGATGTTTCCGATCACCATATCAAAAGTTTCATCCACGATCTGGTTTGCTTCTTTATTCTCTGCAACTGCAGGAACTGCACATGGATCAAGATCTGTTCCCAGTACATGTTTCGCACCAAGTTTCAGGGCAACGATACCAAGGATACCGCTTCCGGTTCCTACGTCAAGCATCTCTGTATCCGGTGTTACATATTTCTTTAACTGGCGAATCACAAGCTGAGTAGTCTCATGCATACCTGTACCGAAGGCTGTACCCGGATCAATGTGGAGGATCATCTTGTCTTTATCCTCTGCTTTTACTTCTTCCCATGACGGTACGATAAGGATATCATCTACATAGAACTGGTGGAAATACTGTTTCCAGTTATTAATCCAGTCCTTGTCCTCTGTCTGAGATTCTTCAATGGTAGCTTCCCCGATGTCCATAAAATTCTTCAGGTCATCTAATGCTTCACGAACATCTTTCAGGATTGCTTCTTTGTCTGCATCTTCTTCCAGATAAAAATTCAGATAGGCAACGCCGTCATCTGCAGGTCCTTCCGGCATAATATCTACAAACATCTGAGCCTTATCCTCCTCAGTCAGAGGCTGTTTGTCCTGAATTTCCACGCCTTCAATGCCGACTTCTGCAAGTGTGCTGATAACGATATCTTCTGCTTCTGTTTTCGTTTTTACTGTAAAACGGTTCCACTTCATGTAATTGTCTCCATTTCTTTATGTTATATAATTAACTATTATCATCCAAAAATATGTCTGGCCCATTCTCTGTTACTCTGCAGCTATTCCCATAATGTAGCATCTCACCACATCCAGTCAATTCTTATTTACCCACCGACTGCATGCTTCACTTATTTTTTCAAAAAAATGTCTGAATATCTCGTGGCGGTTTCCTTTGCTGTAAAATCTCCACGCCAGTTCTACCAGTGCAACTCCGGCAATGGCATCCACCAGATAATGCTGTTTAAGCACCTGGGTAGAAATAATGATCAGTATTGCAAATATCAGTGAAAAATGCTGATACCATTTTGGAATATTCTCTGATTTACTGACTCCGCGCCAGCTCAGCCAGCTTACATAACAATGGATTGACGGAAATAAGTTAGACGGACTGTTTCCACCATCCATGAGATAAACAAACTTAAGCATCTGCTGGGACCATGTAGTTCCTGCAATCTCAGGTCTGACATTGGTAGTTGGCAAAACCAGAAAAATAATAAAACATGTAATATGAACAGTCAGATCAGTTGCCACAAACCGATAAAATCCATCTTTTCCTCTCTGTGCAGCCAGAATATAATTCACTGCCCAAAAAGGAAATGCCAGAATATAAATCCAGATAAACTGTGGTATTAACGGCACTGCCCTGTCCAGTGACATGGTAAAATCAAAATGATATCTGTCTGCTGTCAGTACTCCGCTTCCCCAGTAAATAAGACAGTTTAATACAAAAATGCTTATCAGCGGCAAAATTGCCCATACAGGGAGATACTTCTCCCGAAAAGCTGCGATCTTCTCTGTTTTTGTCAAATATCTCTCCATTTCTCAGGAAACTTTTATTCCTGTCTGTTCATCTGATTTTTACCGTTACTCTTCAATATACACGACTATACAAAAAAAGAAAAGAGGGTAAACCTCTTTTCTTTAATTTTCTTTTATAATTAATCCTCAAAAGTCTCTTTTAATTTATCCATGAAACTCTTTTTCTTCTTTTCCGGTTTTTCAAAATCATCAGAATCTTTTGATTTCGGACGGTTACCACACGCCTCATCGAATTTGCGCAGTGCTTCTTTTGCTTCTTCGTTGAGGTTTGTAGGAACCTGCACAACGAAAGTCACATAATGATCGCCACGTACATTCTTGTTTCTCAGAGACGGTACACCTTTTCCCTTCAGACGGATCCTTGTGTCTGTCTGAGTTCCGGGTTTCACTTCATATTCAACCTCTCCATCCACTGTGTTGATACGTACAGTACCGCCCAGTGCTGCCTGCGCGTATGTAAGAGGCGCAGTAGAGAAGATATTCATATCCTGTCTCTGGAAGATCGGATGACGTGCAACATTTACTTCTACAAGCAGATCGCCTCTCGGACCTCCGTTTGTACCCGGTTCACCCTTCTCACGGATGCGGATGCTCTGACCATTGTCAATACCTGCAGGTACAGATACCTGAATCTTCTTTCTTGAAGACGTATATCCGGTTCCGCGGCAGGAAGTACATTTATCCTTGATGATCTTACCTGATCCATGACAATCCGGACAAGTCTGTACATTACGCACCATTCCAAACATGGACTGCTGTGTATAAACAACCTGACCTTCTCCATGACATTTCGGACAGGTTACCGGTGAAGTACCCGGCTTCGCACCTGTTCCATGACAGGTGGTACACTCGTCTTTCAGTACGATCTCCAGTTCCTTCTCACAGCCAAAGACAGCTTCTTCAAAAGTAATATTTACGCGTGCGCGGAGATTAGCTCCCTTCATCGGACCATTATTGGCACGTCTGCTTCTGCTGCCGCCACCAAATAAATCGCCGAAAATATCGCCGAAGATATCACCCATATCAGCACCGTTAAAATCAAAACCTCCGAAGCCGCCGCCGGCACCTCCGCCACCGTTTTCAAAAGCCGCATGGCCAAACTGGTCATACTGTTTTCTCTTCTCCGGATCGCTTAAGATGGTGTAAGCCTCTGTTGCCTCTTTAAATTTCGCCTCAGCCTCTTTATCTCCTGGATTTACATCCGGGTGATACTTCTTGGCCAGCTTACGATATGCTTTTTTAAGTGTTGCGTCATCGGCGCTTTTGTCCACGCCTAAGACTTCATAATAATCTCTCTTATCAGCCATGATTTTAATCCTATACCCGTTTTATTTATAACACAACTATTCAGTGAGAGAGACTCTCCCACTGAACAGTTATTATTGATATTTCCGTTGCAAATCTCTGCTTTTACAGAAATGTCACATTATACTTCTTTGTAATCAGCATCTACAACATCATCGTTGTTTCCTGCATCTGTGCTGCCTGCTGCACCGCCGCCCATATTCATGTCCGGTCCTGCCTGGCCGCCTGCCTGCTGTGTCTGCTCATACATTTTAGCGAAAAGCTTCTGAGCACTTTCCATCATCTTCTCCTGAGCAGCTTTGATATCTGCTACCTGAGAATCTGTCATCTCTTCTGCATTTGCAGTCTGAGACAGTAAATCTTTCAGTGCGTTCAGGTCTGCTTCTACAGCAGCTTTATCATTAGCATCGATCTTGTCTCCGGCTTCTTTCAGTGCATTCTCAACCTGGAATACCATGGAATCAGCATTGTTTCTTGTATCGATTGCTTCTTTACGTTTCTTATCCTGTGCTTCAAACTCAGCAGCTTCTTTTACTGCCTTGTCGATATCGGAATCAGACATGTTAGAACCAGCTGTGATTGTGATGTGCTGTTCTTTACCTGTTCCAAGATCCTTAGCAGATACATTTACGATACCGTTTGCATCGATATCAAATGTAACTTCAATCTGCGGAACACCACGACGTGCTGGCGGGATTCCGTCCAGACGGAACTGACCAAGGGATTTGTTGTCTTTTGCAAACTGACGCTCACCCTGTACAACGTTGATATCTACTGCTGTCTGGTTGTCTGCTGCTGTTGAGAAAATCTGGCTCTTTCTTGTAGGAATTGTAGTATTTCTCTCAATCAGTCTTGTTGCGATACCACCCATTGTCTCGATGGACAGTGACAGTGGAGTAACATCCAGAAGAAGGATATCACCTGCGCCTGCATCACCTGCAAGTTTACCACCCTGGATAGAAGCACCAAGTGCTACACACTCATCCGGGTTCAGGTTCTTGCTTGGCTCTTTGCCTGTTAACTGTCTTACTTTATCCTGAACAGCCGGGATACGGGAAGATCCACCAACCAGAAGTACCTGGCCAAGTTCAGATGCTGTGATACCTGCATCTGAAAGTGCACGACGTACCGGTTCTGCTGTCATTTCTACTAAGTCATGTGTTAATTCATCGAATTTAGCTCTTGTAAGGTTCATATCGAAGTGTTTCGGGCCTTCTGCTGTAGCTGTGATGAATGGCAGATTGATGTTTGTAGTTGTTGCGGAAGAAAGCTCTTTCTTTGCTTTCTCTGCAGCTTCTTTTAATCTCTGAAGTGCCATCTTATCATTGCTTAAGTCTACGCCTTCTGCTTTCTTAAACTCTGCAAGCATGTAATCTGTAACTTTCTGGTCGAAGTCATCACCACCAAGACGGTTGTTACCTGCTGTGGAAAGTACTTCGATAACGCCGTCACCGATTTCGATTACAGATACATCGAATGTACCGCCACCTAAATCGTATACCATGATCTTCTGTTCTTTTTCATTGTCAAGACCATATGCAAGAGCTGCTGCTGTTGGCTCGTTGATGATACGTTTTACATCAAGACCTGCGATTTTACCGGCATCTTTTGTTGCCTGACGCTGAGCATCATTGAAATATGCAGGAACTGTGATAACTGCTTCTGTAACTTTCTCACCAAGGTATCCTTCTGCATCTTTTTTCAGTTTCTGAAGAATCATAGCGGAAATTTCCTGTGGGGAATATTTCTTGTCGTCGATTGTTACACGATAGTCAGTACCCATCTCTCTTTTAATGGAAGAGATTGTTCTCTCTGCGTTTGTTACTGCCTGACGTTTTGCAGGTTCACCTACAAGACGTTCTCCTGTTTTTGTGAAAGCGACAACTGATGGTGTTGTTCTTGCGCCTTCTGTATTAGCGATAACTGTTGGCTGTCCGCCTTCCATTACGGCTACACAGCTGTTTGTTGTACCTAAGTCAATACCAATGATTTTTCCCATAATCTTGTTCCTCCTGTTTATTTTCAACTAGATTTGATATATTCTATATTTTCATGTAAATTAGTTGGCTACTTTTACCATACTGTGGCGGACTACGAAATCCTTGTAGGTGTAACCCTTCTGGAATTCTTCTACCACAATATTCTCACCGGCTTCTTCATCCTCCACATGCATTACTGCGTTGTGGAAGTTCGGATCAAATTCCTTACCCACTGCTTCAATCGGTTTCACGCCCAGCTCATCTAATGTGGTGATCAGCTGTTTGTAGATCATCTTCATGCCATCTGCAAAAGAATCTCCTTCAGGTGCCTGTGCAAGACCTCTCTCGAAGTTATCCACAACCGGAAGCATTTTCTCAACTATGTCCTTGGCTCCGATGATATACATGCTGGATTTCTCTTTCTCCGTTCTCTTACGGAAGTTATCGAATTCAGCCATGTTTCGTTTCAGCCTGTCTGTAAGTTCTTCAATCTGCTGTTCAAATTTATCTTTTTCTTTTTTCTTCTTGCCGAAGAAAGAAGTTTTTGATTTGCTGTCTTTCTTGTCATCCTGGGAAGCTTCCTCGTCTCCGTCCTCTACCGGGATTTCCTCTGTTTCTGCTTCGCCGTTCTCTACAACTTCAGGTTCATTCTCAACAGTTTCTTCTGTTACCGGAGTATCTGTTGTCTCTTCTTCCTGAGCTGTGTTCTTTGTTTCTTCTGACACTCTCTATTACCGCCTTTCTAACTCTCTTTCTTAATCAGTTCGTCCAGCTGGACTTTCAAAGCCTTCAGGCTGTCAACTACGTTTGCATAATCCATACGCTTGGGACCGATGATACCGATGGTACCATGCATTCCTTTTCCAAGTTCGTAAGTGGCTGTGACTACACTGCCAGTCTTTCATGGTCTGCACCGGCATCTCATCACCAATGTACACCTGAATTCCTGTGTTCTCTGTATCAGACATTCTCTCTTTCACCAGGTCTACCAGATCCTGCTTCTCTTCAAATGCTGAAATCAGCTCGCTCGCTTTGCTTGTGTCTGCAAGCTCCGGATACTTGAAAATGTTGGTTGCTCCTGAAGTATATATCTGCATATCGTCTTCGTCTACCTGGATGGTGTCTGCCACTGCATCAAGGACTGTGCCAACCACAGAGCCATGTACACCTGCCTGTTCTTTCAGGCGGGCAATCATTCCCAGGTTGATATCCTGAATGGGCACCCCATTTAAGTTGGTGTTAAGAAGAAGATTTAATTTCAGGATTGTCTGATCGTCCATCTCCTCATCCAGATTGATGATCTGGTTTCGGATGACATTGTTATCACTCACTACTACTGCCACAAGCTGAAGGGGTGTCACACGGGAAAGCTGGATGAATTTAATCTTGCTTCCGCTGTACTGTGGAACAGAGATCATTGTTGCATAGTTGGTATTGGAGGCAAGTACCTTCGCTACCTGTTTCAACATCTTATCCAGTTTGTCGGTTTTCTCGATCATGAGATCTTTGATTTCCTGAACCTCTGATTCCTTTTCTCTCATCAGCTCGTCTACGTAGAGGCGATAACCTTTATCAGAAGGAATTCTTCCGGCTGAGGTGTGGGGCTGTACGATATATCCCATATCTGTCAGGTCTGACATCTCATTCCGGATGGTGGCAGAGCTTACATTTAAATCTGCAAACTTGGAAATGGTCCGGGAACCCACCGGTTCGCCTGTTTCCATGTAGGTTTTGATGATGGCTTTTAGTATTTTCTTTTTACGATCATCTAATTCCTGATCCATGAAATTCCACTCCTTTTTACTGCCTTTGTTTTTGGTTTGTTAGCACTCATGTTTTAGGAGTGCTAACACCTTATGCTCATAAGATAGCACTCTTGATTTGGTTTGTCAATATTATTTTGTGAATTTTTTGTTATTTTATGAACAATAGGGGTTATTAAGATTATGTTATAGAAAAGGGACGCGGGGAGAAATTATTGATATTGTGTGCGGTTTCGGACGCTAAGAGATACTAAGTCTGCAGAAATCTGCTAAAGGCACACAATATCAATAATTTCTCCCCGCTGGCTGTTCAGGACGATTATACAGGCGGGGCTCTCGCCTGGGAGGCGAATCGCCTCTTCTATAGCAATCCTTGTAAATAATGCATTTAAGACAGTTCAGCAAAGTGCGAAAGACAAGGAAGATATCTGACGCAGGATTTCACACTCTGATGAACTGGATTAAGATACATTATTTTAGAGAATTGCTATAGAATAACTATATCACTTGCTTGTCTTCAAATTCGATTACACAGATGAAAAAGACTCAGTATAGCACTATTTATCTAAAATATCCAGATTCTTTTTCAGGTCGATCATTTTATCGCGGAGTTCGGCGGCCTGTTCAAAGTTGAGGTCTGCGGCTGCGGCGCGCATTTGTTTTTCTACCTGGGCGATGAGTTTGGTGAGTTCTTTGCGGGTCATGGACTCTGGGTCTTTCTGGAGTCGGACTTCGGTTTCGGCTACTGCTTTGGATACGGCAATGAGGTCGCGGACTGCTTTTTTGATAGTAGTCGGAGTGATTCCGTGTTCTTTGTTATAGGCTTCCTGGATGGTTCGGCGGCGGTTGGTTTCGGTGATGGCTTTGTGCATGGAATCGGTCATGTTGTCTGCGTACATGATTACATGGCCTTCACTGTTTCGGGCAGCTCGTCCGATGGTCTGGATGAGAGAGGTTTCGGAACGGAGGAACGCCTTCTCTGTCTGCATCCAGGATTGCTACCAGGGTGATCTCCGGGATGTCCAGGCCTTCTCGAAGAAGGTTGATTCCTACCAGAACATCAAAAACATCCAGACGCATATCACGAATAATGCGGGCACGCTCTAAGGTATCGATATCGGAATGGAGGTAACGGACTCTGATTCCTACTTCTTTCATATATTCTGTCAGGTCTTCTGCCATTCGTTTGGTGAGAGTGGTGATCAGTATTTTGTGTTTCTTTGACACTTCTTTGTTTACTTCCCCGATCAGGTCGTCAATCTGTCCTTCAATGGGGCGGACTTCGAGTTTCGGATCGAGAAGTCCGGTTGGACGGATGATCTGTTCTGCACGGAGGAGTTCATGATCATACTCATATTGTCCCGGAGTGGCGGATACAAACATGACCTGATCCAGTTTGGATTCGAATTCTTCGAAGCTTAAAGGGGCGGTTATCTTTGGCTGTAGGAAGCCGGAATCCGTAGCCTACCAGTGTCTGCTTCCTGCTCTGGTCACCGGCGTACATTCCTCCTACCTGAGGCACTGTGATACTGAGATTCATCTATAATAAGTAAGAAGTCATCTCCAAAATAGTCCAGCAGTGTGTATGGCGGCTGTCCGGGCTTTAATCCTGACAGACGTCTGGGATAATTTTCGATTCCTGAACAGAATCCGGTTTCTTTCATCATTTCAATGTCGAAATTGGTGCGTTCTGAGATTCGCTGGGCTTCCAGAAGCTTGTCTTCGCTTTTGAAATACTCTACACGTTCTTTTAATTCTTCTTCTATTGCTACAGCTGCTCTCTGGATCTGTTCTGCTGGCACTACATAGTGGGATGCAGGGAAGATGCTGATATGAGAACGCTGGCATTTGATTTCTCCTGTCAGTACATCAATTTCTGAAATACGGTCGATCTCATCTCCGAAAAATTCTACTCTCACGGCTGTATCGGAGCTGTTGGCAGGAAAAATTTCCAGGGTATCTCCACGGACACGGAAGGTGCTTCGGTGGAAGTCCATCTCATTTCTGGTGTACTGAATGTCGATCAGCTCCCGGATTACCTCATCCCTGTCTTTGGTCATTCCCGGACGCAGGGAAATCATCATGTCAAAGAATTCCTGAGGGGAACCCAGTCCGTAGATACAGGAAACGGAGGAAATGACCACTACGTCTTTCCGCTCTGACATTGCGGCTGTGGCAGAGAGACGGAGTTTGTCAATCTCGTCATTGATGGAGGAGTCTTTGGCAATATAGGTGTCTGAAGACGGGACATAAGCCTCCGGCTGATAGTAGTCATAATAGGAGACAAAATATTCCACTGCGTTCTCAGGGAAGAATTCTTTCATCTCTCCGTAAAGCTGTGCCGCGAGAGTTTTGTTGTGGGCGAGGATGAGGGTTGGTTTATTTAGCTGGGCGATGACGTTCGCCATGGTAAATGTCTTGCCGGAACCGGTGACACCCAGTAAAGTTTCGAACTGGTTGCCTTCTTTAAAGCCTCTGACCAGACGTTCAATTGCCTGGGGCTGATCTCCAGTTGGCTTGTACTCGGAATGCAATTCAAAATGATCCATAATATTCTCCTGTTTTAATCAAATTTCACTTATCAAAAATTGAAATATGTTTAATATGGTTATATTTTCAGTATATCATCCCATATAAAAAAAGTACAGAGCAAGCGAATACCTGTTCTGTACTTTAACGTGTCGCGTTACTGTTCACTCTGGCTGCCTAAAACCGAACAAATAGTCTTCTCAACTTTTTCTGCATCAACAGGTTTTGCAATATGTCCGTTCATTCCTTTTGCCAGTGCCTTTTTTCTGTCTTCCTCAAAGGCATTGGCTGTCATGGCTATGATTGGAATAGTGGCTTTGTCTTTATCTGACAGTCCGCGGATCATCTCAGTTGCCCTGTAGCCGTCCATGTTCGGCATCTGGATATCCATAAGGATCAGGTCATAGGTGCCTGCCGGTTTCTGTTCTATCCTTGACACACACTGAACTCCATCCTCAACACGATCAACCATAAGTCCCATATCCTCCAGGATAAACTGTGCGATTTCCGCATTCAGATCATTATCCTCGGCAAGCAAAATATGTTTTCCGCTGATTCTGTCTGTTTCATCCACATCTGAAGATTTTTCCGTATCCTGTTCATAGTAGCTCTTATCAGCAATCCTGTATTCCAGGGTAACTGTAAATTTACTTCCTTCTCCCTGCTTACTTTCTACTTCAATAGTTCCGTACATCATATCAATATACTTCTTTATGATCGGCATTCCCAGACCTGTTCCCGCAATCTTTCCGTCTGTTGTATTTCGTTCCCTGGCAAAAGCCTCAAAGAGAGATGGAAGGAATTCTTCGCTCATTCCGATACCTGTATCAATTACCTGAGTCCGTATCCGCACATAGTCTTTCCTGTCACAGTCAAGCTCTGTGATCCTTATGGTAACTCTTCCCCCTGAAGCTGTATATTTTACCGCATTACTGATCAGATTGAGGAAAATTTCCTTGTTCTTCGTCTCATCGCAGATTACGTGCTCATGCTTGACATCATATTCCATCTTAAGGTGAATACATTTTTTCTCCGCTTCCGCCTGGAAAATTTTGTAAATTCCCTGATAAATATCTCTGATCTTCACATAATCTTCATCCAGTTCCACCTTACCGCTTTCAATCCGGGCCATGTCCAGCACATTATTGATAATAGACAGAAGCAGATTTCCGGACTGTTCCATCTTCTCCTGATAATCCAGAAGTTTCGGATCAGTCAGTTCCCTTTTTATCAGCTCACTGTATCCCAGCAGGGCATTCATGGGTGTCCGGATATCGTGAGACATATTGAAAAGGAACTCTGATTTGGCGGCATTAGCCTTTTCTGCCTGAATCTTGGCTTTTCTCGCTTGTATCAGCAGATAAACTATAATCCATACAATAATCAAGACCACACTTACAAACCAAATGGAAACTACCCGCAGATTATCCTTTATGTATTCTGCCAGAGTAACCTTGCCCGGTGCGTTTTCATATACGTAAAACTGACTGGAAAGTCTGGAAGCAGGCAGAGTCTGAATGGTTTTGTTCAGGATATTCATTAATGTTGTGTTTTCCCTGGTGACCGCAAAGCAGGAAGCGCCGGATTTCGTAAGAAAAATACTGCGCATTTTGCTGTCCTCCAGTGTCTTTAATGACTGTCCTGCCTTCACAACAAAGCAGTCTGCCTCGCCACTTTGAACTGCTTTATCGGCCTCAGCAGATGAGTCGTATTCCTTTATTTTCCAGAATGGATAATTAAAAGAAATATACCACTTCCCCAGCAGGTTATTCCTGCTCACTGCTACTGTATTCTCTTTATTTTCATCAAACTTCTTAACACCGGTGAGTACTGCAACATTAATTTCAAAAACAGTATTTGACAATACAATATCATTCTGCTCAGCTTCATATGGATTCTGGTTCATATGAAAAATCATATCAATCCTGTTATCCTTTAATGCCTGCAGCTCTTTCTCCTGGGATTCAAAACCTGTCAGTTGAAATTCTATGGCTTGTTCACCCAGATAATCGGATACCAGACTAATATAATCGTTAATAATTCCTACCGGTTTCTCTGACTCCGTATCCACAAGGCTGATACCCACATCATTTTTCAGATATCCAATCCGGACCGCCCCATGCTGTTCCAGCCAGTTCTGTTCCTCATCCGTAAGAGTTTCAAGGGAATTTGCAGAGAGATACCTTTTATAAAGATCGTCTGTATAAAAAGGATTCTCCCTCTCTATCTTCTGCATTACCTGATCCAGCTCTTCTTTCAAATCCGGGCGTTTTTTGCTGACTGCAAAATAATTATAGGAGCTACCAATCAGAATAGCAGGAGAAATATCGTCTCTTTCCCACTGTGGAGATTCATTTAAAACAAATCCGTCAATTTCATGATTTTTCAATTTCTGACGAACATCATCTGCACCGGTAATATCAACCTGCTGCGTGTTCACTCCATGACTTTTCTCCCACTCATGGAACATTTCGGCAGGAAGTGCATTCGGCAGCATACCGATTCTTTTTCCATTTAATGTAGTCAGATCTGAAATGGAGATATCTGTATTAGAAGTATCCACATACAGGTAATATTTATCCTCTCCCATAGGCAATTCTGAAAAAAGCATGGAAGTGGAACGTTCCTCTGTATAGGAAATGCCTCCCAGCAGATCGATCTGTCCATTTTTCAGCATACTCATCAGTTCTGCCCAGCTTCCCTCCACATATTCATATTTCCATCCGGTATGCGCAGCTACTGCCTGCTGGTATTCGTAGCTGTAGCCTCTCCTCTGACCGTCTGCTCCTGTGGTATTATAAGTTCCTTCATACCAGCCTACTCTGACTGTTTTGGATTTTGCTTCCTCTGCTGATACAGGAAGGGGAAGCACGGTAATATATAAAATAAAGCATAATAAAATGCAGATATGTCTCTGTACATTTAACTTAAACTTTTTCATATAACTTTCTCCAAATGATTTTGTGTCTATCCGGTGAAGATATCTCAACAGATTATTGCCTTTTTCATTTACTTCACCCGGGTTATAGAAACGTGTAACATGCTTCTGCAGATATCATACCTTATTTTCCGTCATTGCAACAGCCCTATATTTATTTTTTATACCTATTTTTTCAGTTTTCAGATAATCTTTACTTGCCAAAATTCATGGGCTACGACAACCGAATTCGGACAAAATATATCGCAAAGTGGGGCGTGCAGATTGCGGGAATGATTTTTCAGACACGCTCTAATGTGTCGACATGTTAATTCCTGAAACAATCTTGCAGGATAATTTTTTTTATTTCAAGGCGGAGGAAAAAGATGTAGCAGTGGCATAATCATTTGTATGCGAGTCCCCACCCACTGCTTATTGCTTTTCGCAACCTCCGCAGGGGACTTACTTGATTCGGTTAAAGTTACTATTTATTTAAATTTCGTATACAGAAAAAAGCAGCCCACAGACCATGTATGAAGAAAATCTGTGAGCCACCTTTTCTTTTCATCTTAGATGATGTTTATCTTTTTTTATCTTTGAAACAATAAAGAAGAAATCGTACGGTTTTTACTTTTGTAAAACTGAAATGCATTATTTAATAAACTTAACTTCCGGATAAATAGCCTGCTTAGCGGCTTCTTTTCTCTCATTGAAGATAACCTTGTTTTCTTCAAACAGGTTGCGGCCCTGTGCATCGATAGATACGATCAGTGGACCAAATTCTTTTACCTTGTTGCACCATAAGGTCTCAGGCATTCCAAGCTCATCCCAGTGATGTTCTACGATCTTCTCAACCTCTGTTGCAGCTACTACTGCACAGCCAGCCGGGAATACACAGTGGATCGCACCAAATTCTTTGCATGCACGCTCTGTATTCGGTCCCATTCCGCCTTTTCCAACGATTACTCTTACACCTGTAAGCTTAGTAAATTCATACTCAAATTTCTCCATACGCATGGAGGTTGTCGGTCCAACGGAAACCATTTCATAGTCATCTTCTGTTCCCTCAATTTTACGAACGATTGGGCCAGCGTGGAAAATTGCTTTGTCCTTGATATCATATGGAAGTTCTCTTCCATACTCAACCAGACGGCGATGTGCCACATCACGGCAGGTCATCAGCTCTCCGTCCAGCCATACAATATCACCGATTTTGATGTCAGCCAGGTCTTCTTCACTGATTGGTGTAATAAGAACTTTTTTATCTCCTCTGATTTCGATCATGTTTTTTCCCTCCGATTATGCGTTGAATTTCCATGTGGAATGTGTATCACAGGTTACTGTAAGGTCAGAATTTACGGTCAGGTGACCACGGCGGTGTGACCAGCAGCCTACATTTACTGCTACACCGATTGTAGACGGATGACGGGCTGTATTCTCGATATTAACACCCATTACAGAATATTTTCCGCCCATTCCCTGCGGTCCAAGGCCGATTGCATTGATTCCGTCTTCCAGAAGCTTCTCCATTTTTGCTGCATTTGCATTGTCATTGTGAGAACCGATCGGACGCATAAGTGCTTTCTTGGAGTTGAGGGCTGCTGTCTCTACAGATGTTCCTACACCTACACCCACAAGAAGCGGAGGACAAGCATTCAGTCCGTAAGTTGTCATCTGATCAAGAACAAAATCGGTAACGCCTTCATATCCTGCACCTGGCATAAGTACCATTGCTTTTCCCGGAAGAGTACATCCGCCTCCTGCCATGTATGCGTAAATCTCACATTTATCACTGTTTGGAACGATGTCCCACCATACAGTCGGAGTTCCTTTTCCAACGTTTTTCTTGGTGTTGTACTCGTCGAAAGTTTCTACAGAGTTATGTCTTAATGGTGCTGCAAAAGTAGCCTGTACAACAGCTTCTTTCAAAAGGGCTTCCAGCTCGTTGATGTACGGGAAATTAGTTCCGCATTTCAGCCAGAACTGAAGAACTCCTGTGTCCTGACAGCTTGGGCGATTCAGTTCTACAGCCAGTCCCTGATTCTTAGTCATTGTCTCATAAAGTACTTTTGGAAGTGCTTCGCTTTCCTGAGAACCAAGCTCTTCCAGTTTTGTTACTACGTCGTCCGGTAATTTTTTTCCAATGTGGGCAACAAAATCTGCTACCATGTCTGTTAATACTTTAACTCCATTTTCCTTAGTCATGATTTACCTCCTGATCATTCAATGGTTTAGGGTTGTTTGGCTTTTAATTTTGGGTTATTTATCTAAAGCAGCATGTTTTCTGCTTTATTTCTATTGATACATTTACATTAAGCGGAAAATCTTCCGTCTCATATGGTTTATCCTCTCACGGATAGAACGGGAACAGAACAGGCAAAAGGATCATACAGATCACGAAGGATACCAGAATCAACGGTAAACCTGATTTCACGTAATCCTTGAATTTATATCCTCCAAGTCCTACTACCATAGTATTTGCAGGCATTCCAATCGGTGTTGCATATGCACAGGAGCCTGCGATAACAGTTGCGATAACAACAGCTCTCGGATCCGCACCAAGGTTGTTTGCCAGAGAAACTGCAATTGGGATCATCAGTGCGGTTGTGGCTGTGTTTGACATGAAGTTTGTCAGTGCACAGGTTACAATGAATATTACCAGAAGAAGCACAATCGGGTTCGGGTCTGCACCCAGAAGTCCTACGATCTTATCTGCTATCAGTTCACCGGCACCTGTTGTGTCCAGGGCTTTGGCAAGTGTAAGAGATCCTCCAAAAAGGAATACTACTTTCAGATCAATGGAAGCCAGTGCTTCTTTTTCTGAAAGAACTCCAACCAGCACCAGAATGATTGCTCCGATGCATGCAGAAATCTCAATGCTGACTCCGATCTGTTTCTCAAAAATCATTGCAAGAATCACAAGTATCAGAACTATCAGTGAAACAGTCTGTTTCCATTTCGGTACATCACTGAAATCTTTCTGTTTTTCAACAGTTGCCCCTACAGCCCCTTTTCCATCCGGAAGAAATCTGTATCCAATGAAAACGAAGTAGATAATTCCTACCAGAAGCATCGGGACTCCCACCGGTGCATACATGAAAAAGCTTGTGGAAAGCCCCATTTCCTGAAGTGCGTTTACACCCATCAGGTTTCCGGGTGCACCGATGATGGAAAGATTCCCGCCAAGCGCTGCTGCAAATACCAGTGGCATCAAAAGGCGGCTTCTTGAATAGCCGGATTCATCAGCGATTCCACAGACTACAGGGATCAGCACTGCTGCTGTACCTGTGTTTGATAAGAATCCGGACATCACACCTACGATTACCATGATCGCAATGATCAATGTTCTTTCTGTTCTGGCAAATCTGGTGACCAGACCTCCGATTTTATTTGCCATTCCTGTTTCAAATAGTGCCTGACCTACTACAAACATGCCGACACAAAGGATTACGTTACTGTTTACATACTGTGAAAACGTTGTAGATACATCCACTACTCCGGTGAGTGTCAATCCGATTGCACAGATCGAAGCTGTAAGCCCAAGTGGTATCTTTTCGAGGATGAAACTAATGATCGTAAACACAAGAAATAACAGTGTGATTGTTTGTTGAGACATTTTATTGATCTCCTTTCACTTTTTTCTGTGATTTCATTTTTTATTTTGCTCTTCGCTTTTGTCTTACTTATCCGTCTTTTTTTTATTAATCTCTCTTGAAAGGTACCGGCCGTGCACGTTTCCTTTGATGAGTTTATTATAAATCATGCACGTATAAAAAAACAAATTAATGGGTTGCATATCCCCATAAAAAATTTTTATAATCTCAATTTTAGCAGGTTTTTTTTATGCAATATTACTATATTAAAAAAAACTTTAGAAATAAATATGGAAATTATGATAGGTATATGGTATTTTTTATTTGAAGATAACTTAAAGCAGTTTCAGAAAATACTATACTTGCTATAGAAATGACATATTTCGACACACTACAACGAACTTAGAGGAAATTACTTATGACACTTAACCAACTCCGTTACTTTTGCACAGCCAGCCGCTGCCACAGTATCACAAAGGCAGCCGAGGAATTATACGTTACTCAGCCCACTGTGTCCGTTGCTATCCGCGACCTGGAAATTGAATTCGGTATCAGCCTTTTCTATAGAAAGGGAAACAGGCTGATCCTTACTGAAGAAGGCGAGGAGCTTTATAATAAAGCCACCTACATTCTTCAATACTGCAACGAGCTTCAGGCAGATTACTCCAGTATGGCGAGGGTAAAGCCCCCTCTTCGTATTGGGATCCCGCCTATGCTGAGCACTGTCTTTTTCCCTGAGCTTCTCATCGCATTTCATGACCAATATCCGGAAATCGCTGTTGTTCTGGAGGAATATGGCTCTGTTCGTGCCTGCAATCTGGTACAGGATGACACTCTGGATCTGGCTCTGGTAAATATGGAACAGTATAATATTGATAAATTTAACAAGGCTCTTCTGGCCAACGACCAGGTTGTTTTTTGTGTAAGTGATGACCACCGACTGGCAGACAAAGAAGTTGTGACCACCAAAGAAATGTCTAAAGAATCTTTGATCTTTTTCAATGCCGATTCCGTACAGAACCAGTTGTTGAAAACACGCTTCGAAATGGACGGTTACATTCCGGACATCGTCATGCGCAGCAGCCAGATTTATACGATTTTGCAGTTAGTAAAGACCTGTAAATATGGCAGCTTTCTCTATTCCAGCATGACCGACAGATTTGCCTCTTCCGGCATAAAAGGAATTCCCCTCAGTCCACCCATCCGCATAAAGATCGGAATGATATGGAAAAAAGGGAAATATATCAGTGACAATATGCAGAAATTCCTGAACTTCACCAAGATGTACTACCGGGAACATCCGCTGATTCAGAAGTTCTGATTTGTACGCCACTAAGCTGAAAAAAGCAACTTACTACAAGTACATTGTAAAGGCTTACAAGATGGTGGATGGAAAGAAAGTAATCACAGGTACCTCCGTAGCAGTACATTCAATAACTAAGGATGGAAAATACGGCGTAGCCAAAGCTGTTTCCATTATAAAGATTGGAAATAAGAAGAATGATACAGAAGTAACCTTAAAGAAAGGTAAAACTGCTCAGATTACAGCTATAGAAATAAAGAAAGACAAAAAAATCAAACACCACAGAAATCTCTGCTATGAAAGCAGTAATACAAAAGTAGTAACTGTGACATCTGATGGTGTAATCAAAGCTATGAGAAAGGGAAACTGTAAGATATGGGTATATGCACAGAATGGTATATATAAAGTGATTACAGTTACAGTAAAATAATTTTTATGTGCGCATCAGTTTTACGGCTGATGCGCATATTTTTATGACCACATGAGGTCATGCATATTGGAGTCAGACTCCACGAAATACCGATATGTTCAAACACACTCCAAAAGATAGTCAAATGAATAGTTTGATATCAGAAATCCATTGCAGATTGTCCAGAGATACCATAACGATTGAGCTCCGAAAAATATATATAAAAATTTTATATATGTATTGACATTGTGGTAGCATCGAAGTATAGTATATGTAAAATTTATATATATAAATATTTTACATATATACCAGGAGGTGATTCTATGTATTTTCCGGTATCAGCATTATTGATTGAATATATGATACTGTCAGTGGTAGAAAGCAGGGATTCTTATGGTTATGAGATCAGTCAGACAGTGAAGAAGGCTGCTGACATTAAAGAATCTACGCTCTATCCCATATTGAAGAAGTTACAAATTGCAGGATATCTGACTACCTATTCGCAGGAGTATCAGGGAAGAAAGAGAAAATACTATTCCCTTACAGAAGAAGGCAAGGCACAGATTGCATATCTGAGCAATGAATGGCAAATCTACAAAGACACTGTAGATGGAATTACTTGAAGGGAGGATAAGAGGTTGAGCAGAGAGGAATATTTAAACCAGCTGCATAAATATCTGCGGAAGCTTCCGAGACAGGACTATGAAGATGCAATGGAATATTTTACCGAGTATTTTCAGGAGACAGATGAGGAAGGAGCAGAAGAACTGATGAAAGAACTTGGTACGCCGAAGGAGGCTGCCAGAGAACTGATGGCGAATCTTCTGAATAAGAAAATAGAAGATCATCAGAATTATGAAACAGATGGACAGACCAGAGCAGAACAGAAAGGTTCCGGAAAACATGTGGTATGGATAGCGCTATTGGTATTATTTGCAGCACCGGTAGGAGCTCCGCTTCTGGCAGCATTTGCTGCAGTCGTTCTTGCATTAGTTGTGTGTGTATTTGCAATTTTGTTATGTGTAGTTTTATGTCTGATGCTTATTGGCGGGAAATCCTTGTCCGCGGTATACTGGCAGTCCCGTTTTCTATGAGCGGTTTTGCAATGCTTACAGGAAGTGGGCTGTTGGCTGTGGGCGCTGGCATCCTTGGTGTACTGTTGTGCGTATATCTATGTAAATGGAGCAGCATGCTAATTGCGAAGCTGGTACGCCGGATCACTGGCAGAAAGAGAGAGAGGTTAGAACGATGAAAAGATGGGCAAAGGCATGGCTTGCAGTAGGAGTCGGATGCTGTGTATGTGGTACAGCTTTGACGGGCATCGGTGTTGCGAGCGGTGGAAGTAAATATGTGAAATCAGCGGATTTAAACAAAATGGATGGAGCTGCAAAAAAAAGCGATAATGAGATGGTTCTTAAGAAAACAAAGCTTGATGATTTCGACTCAGCAGACATCTCCATGACAGATATGAATTTGCAAGTAGTCAATTCAAATGATCAGTACTGTTATATTTCTTATCGGGCATCCGATCAGAAAAAGGATCCGATCAGTTATCAGGTAAAGGATGGTAAATTAAGGATTCAGGAAAATAACAATGATGGGAAGACTTATTATCATGTTGATATCGGATTTTTGTCGGGTCTTTTGGGTGAAGGAACACTTACTACAGATGAAAATGTGGTAACAATTTACGTGCCGGAAGGTCAGAAATGGAAGCTTGCAGATATTAAATCGGATATGAGCAATATATTGCTGAATGGATGCGAAATCGAAAATGGAGCTGTTCAGACGGATTCAGGAGATGTATACATCTCCTGAATCCGTCTGAACAGCTCCATTTTCGATTTCGCATCCATTCAGCAATATATTGCTCATATCCGATTTAATATCTGCAAGCTTCCATTTCTGACCTTCCGGCACGTAAATTGTTACCACATTTTCATCTGTAGTAAGTGTTCCTTCACCCAAAAGACCCGACAAAAATCCGATATCAACATGATAATAAGTCTTCCCATCATTGTTATTTTCCTGAATCCTTAATTTACCATCCTTTACCTGATAACTGATCGGATCCTTTTTCTGATCGGATGCCCGATAAGAAATATAACAGTACTGATCATTTGAATTGACTACTTGCAAATTCATATCTGTCATGGAGATGTCTGCTGAGTCGAAATCATCAAGCTTTGTTTTCTTAAGAACCATCTCATTATCGCTTTTTTTTGCAGCTCCATCCATTTTGTTTAAATCCGCTGATTTCACATATTTACTTCCACCGCTCGCAACACCGATGCCCGTCAAAGCTGTACCACATACACAGCATCCGACTCCTACTGCAAGCCATGCCTTTGCCCATCTTTTCATCGTTCTAACCTCTCTCTCTTTCTGCCAGTGATCCGGCGTACCAGCTTCGCAATTAGCATGCTGCTCCATTTACATAGATATACGCACAACAGTACACCAAGGATGCCAGCGCCCACAGCCAACAGCCCACTTCCTGTAAGCATTGCAAAACCGCTCATAGAAAACGGGACTGCCAGTATACCGCGGACAAGGATTTTCCCGCCAATAAGCATCAGACATAAAACTACACATAACAAAATTGCAAATACACACACAACTAATGCAAGAACGACTGCCAGCAAATGCTGCCAGAAGCGGAGCTCCTACCGGTGCTGCAAATAATACCAATAGCGCTATCCATACCACATGTTTTCCGGAACCTTTCTGTTCTGCTCTGGTCTGTCCATCTGTTTCATAATTCTGATGATCTTCTATTTTCTTATTCAGAAGATTCGCCATCAGTTCTCTGGCAGCCTCCTTCGGCGTACCAAGTTCTTTCATCAGTTCTTCTGCTCCTTCCTCATCTGTCTCCTGAAAATACTCGGTAAAATATTCCATTGCATCTTCATAGTCCTGTCTCGGAAGCTTCCGCAGATATTTATGCAGCTGGTTTAAATATTCCTCTCTGCTCAACCTCTTATCCTCCCTTCAATAATTCCATCTACAGTGTCTTTGTAGATTTGCCATTCATTGCTCAGATATGCAATCTGTGCCTTGCCTTCTTCTGTAAGGGAATAGTATTTTCTCTTTCTTCCCTGATACTCCTGCGAATAGGTAGTCAGATATCCTGCAATTTGTAACTTCTTCAATATGGGATAGAGCGTAGATTCTTTAATGTCAGCAGCCTTCTTCACTGTCTGACTGATCTCATAACCATAAGAATCCCTGCTTTCTACCACTGACAGTATCATATATTCAATCAATAATGCTGATACCGGAAAATACATAGAATCACCTCCTGGTATATATGTAAAATATTTATATATATAAATTTTACATATACTATACTTCGATGCTACCACAATGTCAATACATATATAAAATTTTTATATATATTTTTCGGAGCTCAATCGTTATGGTATCTCTGGACAATCTGCAATGGATTTCTGATATCAAACTATTCATTTGACTATCTTTTGGAGTGTGTTTGAACATATCGGTATTTCGTGGAGTCTGACTCCAATATGCATGACCTCATGTGGTCATAAAAATATGCGCATCAGCCGTAAAACTGATGCGCACATAAAAATTATTTTACTGTAACTGTAATCACTTTATATATACCATTCTGTGCATATACCCATATCTTACAGTTTCCCTTTCTCATAGCTTTGATTACACCATCAGATGTCACAGTTACTACTTTTGTATTACTGCTTTCATAGCAGAGATTTCTGTGGTGTTTGATTTTTTTGTCTTTCTTTATTTCTATAGCTGTAATCTGAGCAGTTTTACCTTTCTTTAAGGTTACTTCTGTATCATTCTTCTTATTTCCAATCTTTATAATGGAAACAGCTTTGGCTACGCCGTATTTTCCATCCTTAGTTATTGAATGTACTGCTACGGAGGTACCTGTGATTACTTTCTTTCCATCCACCATCTTGTAAGCCTTTACAATGTACTTGTAGTAAGTTGCTTTTTTCAGCTTAGTGGCGTACAAATCAGAACTTCTGAATCAGCGGATGTTCCCGGTAGTACATCTTGGTGAAGTTCAGGAATTTCTGCATATTGTCACTGATATATTTCCCTTTTTTCCATATCATTCCGATCTTTATGCGGATGGGTGGACTGAGGGGAATTCCTTTTATGCCGGAAGAGGCAAATCTGTCGGTCATGCTGGAATAGAGAAAGCTGCCATATTTACAGGTCTTTACTAACTGCAAAATCGTATAAATCTGGCTGCTGCGCATGACGATGTCCGGAATGTAACCGTCCATTTCGAAGCGTGTTTTCAACAACTGGTTCTGTACGGAATCGGCATTGAAAAAGATCAAAGATTCTTTAGACATTTCTTTGGTGGTCACAACTTCTTTGTCTGCCAGTCGGTGGTCATCACTTACACAAAAAACAACCTGGTCGTTGGCCAGAAGAGCCTTGTTAAATTTATCAATATTATACTGTTCCATATTTACCAGAGCCAGATCCAGAGTGTCATCCTGTACCAGATTGCAGGCACGAACAGAGCCATATTCCTCCAGAACAACAGCGATTTCCGGATATTGGTCATGAAATGCGATGAGAAGCTCAGGGAAAAAGACAGTGCTCAGCATAGGCGGGATCCCAATACGAAGAGGGGGCTTTACCCTCGCCATACTGGAGTAATCTGCCTGAAGCTCGTTGCAGTATTGAAGAATGTAGGTGGCTTTATTATAAAGCTCCTCGCCTTCTTCAGTAAGGATCAGCCTGTTTCCCTTTCTATAGAAAAGGCTGATACCGAATTCAATTTCCAGGTCGCGGATAGCAACGGACACAGTGGGCTGAGTAACGTATAATTCCTCGGCTGCCTTTGTGATACTGTGGCAGCGGCTGGCTGTGCAAAAGTAACGGAGTTGGTTAAGTGTCATAAGTAATTTCCTCTAAGTTCGTTGTAGTGTGTCGAAATATGTCATTTCTATAGCAAGTATAGTATTTTCTGAAACTGCTTTAAGTTATCTTCAAATAAAAAATACCATATACCTATCATAATTTCCATATTTATTTCTAAAGTTTTTTTTAATATAGTAATATTGCATAAAAAAAACCTGCTAAAATTGAGATTATAAAAATTTTTTATGGGGATATGCAACCCATTAATTTGTTTTTTTA
>NZ_JBWJVP010000048.1:0-6865 GCF_056339915.1 Blautia sp. ZXY-1-B12
GAAATGGATTGGATGCGTCCTGTGTGATCATTCTTCCATTACCAATTACCAGCATATAGTTCCTCCTTTCACTTGTCAAAAACTACCAATTCGATACTGCTTTTTACCTTTTGTTTAGGAATTATGTACTAATACTGTAACATACTTCTCCGAATAATGCAAGTAGAATTTACAAAAACTTTTTGGTTTTTCAAATTTTTTTTAGGTTTTATACTATCTCCGGTGAACAGATAAAAAAGAACGGGGCAGTCATTGATGACAATGAACAACCTCGTTCTTTTTTTGATTTTCCTGTTTTCTGATGAAGCTGATTTTATGACAAATTTTCAGGTTTGTCAACAATTTTTGTAAGATAGGAGAGTTATCCTTCCATAATCGCAGAATTAACCCTGAGCTGTTTTCGTCCATTCTTCCAGAGATTCTCATCCAGCTCCACCTCATAGCCGCCGCCATTTCTCACATGCCACTCATAAAATGGTTTCTGTATATCTGCATACTCTTCCATGATATTCATGATCGTACCGCCATGGATGACAAGTGCCGCCTCTGCCACATGGCTGCGGATACATCCGGACACAACCCTGTCAAATCCTCTCAGGTTTCTGCTTTTAAACCCTTCCCTGCTTTCTCCTCCCGGAAAAGGCAGAGTACCGTTGCTGTCAATCCATTCCTGATAGTGCGGATTACCTTCCAGCTCTTTATAGTTCTTATTTTCAAACTCTCCGAAATCACATTCTGCCAGCTCTTCAATAATATGTACCGGCTCTCCCGGAAAAAGAATCTCTGCTGTCTGCACGCATCGTTTCAGAGGACTTACATAAACCGCCTGAACCTTTGGATAATCCATCTTATGCAGAAACTCTGTTCCCTCCTGACATAACGGCTCATCCGTTGTGCCGATATATCTGGAAAGTTTATTCCCTTCTGTTTTTCCATGTCTGATCAGCCATAATTTAATCATCTTTGATCACCGTTCCAATCCCGCAGATCACGCGCGTCACCTTATGGCTGTATGCTGCCAGCTTCGTACATACACGCCCTACAGCCTCTCTGTATTTTCTGTCAAAAGCATCCACAGGTACAACCCCGTACCCTACTTCCTGAGAGACAAGGACAATATCCGGATTCTTACAGATGATTTTTTCCGCAAGATCTGACACATCCTTTCCATTCTCCAGTTCACTGCGGATATACTGCTGAAAACCAGTCACACCCTGAGCATTCATCAGTTCCTCCTCTGTGACAGAACCGCCGTCACTCCACCTTAACTGTGGATACTGTTTCCTGGCATATTCAGTCTTTCCCTGATATGCACCGCCGATTATCATTTCCATACTCTTCTCCTCAAAAATTAGAAACCACCGCCAGGATCAATGCCATCCCAACTTCACAGATACAAAGAAAGAATCCTGAAATATCCCCGGTTGTCCCGCCAAAGTACTTCATCGCAATATGATGATAATACCAGAAAATCAGCAAAGCTCCCACAAAAGCCAGACTTCCCCATACAGGCCGGATCAAAATCATTCCCGCAGCCAGAAGCACCAGATAGACGATCAGCACATTTCTCGAGAGCACATCTGAAGAATTTCTGGAAAACTCAGCAACTGTACCGTCTGCCTTTGCTTTCGGAAAGGTAATAACTCCAATCCCTGACAGACATCTGGAAACCATAAAACCAAGGCTCAGAATTCCGATCGCCCTCATATTCTCTGCACTGTTAAACAACTGACTGTAAGCGCCGTACCAGGCAATGAAATATACCGCCGCAGTAATAACGGCAAAAGCACCTGCATGGGAATCCTTAAGAATCTCCAGCCTTCTGCTTCTCTCCTGCCAGGAACTCAGGGCATCCGAAGTATCCAAAAGACCATCCACATGGATCCCGCCTGTCACAAATACCGGTACCAGCACCAGCACTGCTGTCACGAATCCCGGCTGATACCCAAACCGAAGTCCCAGATATGCCACCAGCATAGTCAGCCCGCCGATCACAGTTCCGATAAACGGAAAAAAGCAGAACATATACTTCATATTTTCCTTTGTCCAGTCAGCGCGGGGCATGGGAATCTTAGAAAACATGGCAAATGCCACCTTAAAATTATTCCATAAAGATTTCATTGATCAATTCCTCTTTTTCATATTATGGCAATCCTGTCAAATATATTATTTGCAAAGATTGCTGCAGGTATCTGCAGATTTGTGAAAGACTGGTATCCCATATATAACTTCCACCACTTCATCAGCTCTCTGCGCAGCAGCCTGATTGATTTTTCCCAGATATTCCAGATAAGAATCCATATCTCCATCAAACACAACCGCATCTGAAAAAATCTCATTTGTAACGATTACCACATGAGCAGCCTGTTCCAGCAGATTCTCAATCCCTTTTGTAACTTCCGAAACTGTCCGGTCATGGGCTCCCTGTTCTTCAAACATTTCATTTGCCACCAGATTCGACATACATTCCAGAAGCACCACACATCCGGCAGGCAGTTTCACATTTTTGAGCCCTGTATAGCACTCAACTGTCTCGAAACCTTTTCCTGCACGCATCTTTTGGTGTCTCTCGATCCTTTTATGGCTCTCTTCATCAAAAGGGTGCATGGTCGCTATATAAATCCTCTGTGCATCCCCGAAAGAAAGCACCCTGTCTTCCGCAAAAGCAGATTTTCCGCTCCCGCTTCCCCCTGTCACAAGCGTCAGCATTATTTCAGCTCCTCATACTGTTCCACATGGATATCGTCAAAAGTACTCATAGAATGATAAACCGCTGCTGCCAGATCAAGGATCGGGAATAAAGCTACTGCTCCGGTTCCCTCGCCCAGACACATATCCGCATGAATGATTGCCTCTTTCCCCATATTCTCAAGGATCAGATGGGCAGCCGGCTCATTTGATACATGGGATGCAAGAATATAATCCCTCGCAGCCGGGCAGATACGCATGGCGATCAGCGCAGAAACACAGGAAATAAATCCGTCCATGACTACAGGAATACCATAAACCGCACCTCCCAGAAAGACACCTGCCATTCCAGCGATATCAAGACCGCCTACCTTTGCCAGAACATCAATGGCATCCTCAGGATCCGGTTCATTTAATGCAATGGCTTTTTTGATCGCATTGATCTTGCGCACAAGTCCCTCGCTGGTCAGACCTGCGCCGCGCCCTGTCATCTCTTCCACCGGCTGTTTCAGCAACACAGAAGCAACTGCACTGCTGGTGGTTGTATTTCCGATTCCCATTTCCCCTGTTGCCAGAATCCGGTAGCCCTTATCATTCAGTTCCCTTACCATGTCAATGCCTGCTTCAAGCCCCTTTACAGCCTGTTCTCTTGTCATGGCAGGACCCTTGGTCATATTCTGTGTACCATAGGCAATTTTATGGTCTGTGCGGACTTTTGTATCCGTCACCATCCCCATATCCACCGGAAAAATCTCCGCATGGTTCTGCTTACACATCACACCGACAGATGTGTCATATTTCAGAAAATTCTCGGCAACGATGGCAGTAACTTCCTGTCCGGTCTGTGTCACACCCTCTTCTACCACGCCATTATCCGCGCACATGGCAATCAGACCTCTCCTGGAAAGATCCACCTCCGCGTTTCCTGTAATTCCCGCGATCTGGATCAAAAGAGTCTCCAGTTTTCCAAGAGAATGCAGTGGTTTCGCAATACTGTCCCATCTTTTCTGTGCAATCTCCATGGCATTGTGATCTAATGGCTTAATCTTTGCAATAGCTTCTTCCAGAGTCATGAGTTTTCCCTCTCTTTTCCTTCATTATTTTGATTTCCCTGTTGTAAACACAAAAAATTTACTGAATACATAATTCAGTATCAACACAATAAACTGTGTCAGGAATTTCCCGATCATATCATTAAGCCCCATCACTGACACAAGCAGCCATACACCGCCAACCTCGATCACCATAGTGATCAGTCTGGCACTGACAAATTTGCAGAATGGCTGAACATGATCCTTCAATGTCTCGCATTTATCCTGAAAAACATACTTCGAATTTACCACATAGGCAAACAGGATCGCCAGGATGATTGAAATAATATTGGCGATATTCAGCTCCACCTTCAGCTTTCTGAGAATGAAAAAGCTGACCAGATTTACCATAGTGGTACATCCGCCAAAGAAAATATAGCGGATAACGGAACTTTCATACATTTTTCTGATCCATTGCTTCATACAAATATATCCTCTCAGTCCTGTATATTTCCATTCTTAATTACTTTTGAAATAATATATCTCGGTCTGCGCTTTACTTCTTCATAAATCTTGGAAATATAATATCCAATAATTCCAAGACTGATCATCATGGCGCTTCCCACCAGAAGTAGCACCATCAGCAGGGTGGTATAACCTTCCACTGCAGAACCTGTAAAATACTGCACAAGCGAATAGACCATAAGGACCAGCGAACAGGCAAAACATATCGCTCCTGTGATCGTAACAAACTGCAGCGGAAAAGTAGTAAATGCCACGATATTTGTGAACGCATATTTCACCAGCGCCCAGGGAGACCACTTGGAAACGCCGGCCTCTCTCTCCTGCACCTCAAATTCCACACTGGTAGTCTTATATCCCACCCAGGAAGAAGTAGCCCGAAAGAACATATTCCTCTCAGGCATAGACAGAATACTGTCCACAGCCTTCCTGTCCATCATCTTAAAATCCGAGGCATCCTTCATATTTACCTTAGTTGCCTTAGACATGATATCATAGAAAAATCCGGCACATTCTTTATGTAAAAAGCCCTCTTTTCCTCTGTCTGCCTTCACACCCTCGATCACTTCATAGCCTTCCTGCCACAGCCTGTACATCTCAATAAGCGTCTGCGGCGGATGCTGCAGGTCACAGTCCATGACAGCCACCACATCTCCACAGGCCTGCGCCAGTCCTGCAAAAATCGCTGCTTCCTTTCCGAAATTTCTGGAAAAAAGAACGCCTGTCACATTCGCATCCCTCTCTCCTGCCTTCTGAATTTCTTCCCATGTCCGGTCGCCGGAACCATCGTTTACAACCACCAGCTCATAGGGAATCTTCGCTTTTGTAAGAACTTCCGCCAGCACCCGACAGGTTTTCCCAACCATCAGCTCCTCATTATATGCCGGAAGTACCACTGATAATTTACTCATGATGTCATTCCTCATTTTGTTTCATTCATATACAACAGACTAGTTTCTCATTCACTGTCTGTTACTCCTGTAAATATTTTCTATAATGTCAGGGGCAAAAGGTTATTTTACTCCTAAGCACTTTACAGCTCCCGCAATTCTTATTTCTACTTTATTATACACAAATTTACAGAAATGTCCATTCCAACAATCTGCATGCTCCAGTGTGTCAAACACTTCACAGGATAATAGCACGTATGTTACTGTTCTCTTCGTTCTCAGTAACGAGACTCAGATACATTCCAGACTTCCTGAAGCAATGGAATTTGGATTACTTTTTCTTCCTGAACACCAGCATTACATATATAACCAGCCCCAGAACAGAAAGAAGCATTCCCGCTTTCAGATAAGGTGTGCAATATGTAAGGCGTATCTCATGTGAACCAGGTTCCAGTTCCAGAGCCATAAACATGGTATTCGCCTTCTGAAGCTTCGTTTCTTTCCCGTCCACATAAGCCGTAAATCCCTTACTGTACGGAACAGACAACACAAGAGCTTTCTTTTCGGAAACACTGATATCCCCTGTAATCTCATTCGTTCCCATTTTTACATTCTCGAGAGCTTCTTCACCCAGCTTCACAGTTTTTTCCTCAATCCCCTGCACCGGCTGACTCACAACCCTTAATTTATCATAGGTATAAACACCCGTATTAGCAAAGGTGATCGTCATAGTACGAACTCCTGATCTGGAATATCCCATATTGCAGAGAAAATCATGCCGTCCACTGTAGGCATTATACTTATCTGTAAAAATCTTTATGGTCTTGGTCACATCATTGGAGCTGACTGTCATAGCCGCTTCCTTTGATTCCTTCCAGTATCGCCACCGGCTGTCCTCATCAAGAACCTTATTTTGGTCATACTCAGACATCTTCTTCCACTGACTGTTACCAATCAGTTCTCTCGGTGAAAGACTGTCATAATCCAGATTATCTGCGATCAGGTAATTCTCACTGTCCGTAAGACCATGGAACACAAGCTTCAGCTGCGCCCCTTCCTTCGTCACCCTGATTGCTCCCTTAGACAGAGCACAACCATCCCCTGTCTCCATACGATACTGGATATTCTCATTATCAGCATCAACAGATGCCTCAGGCAGTGTACTCTCCTCAAGCACCACACCGTCCATCAAAGCCTGCTGCTTTTTTACCACATCCATTTTCTCATATTCCGATTCAGGAATATAACTGTCATAAGTATAACCCAGAGGCAGTGCATTCTCATTCTCGATAAGCCCTGCACTCACTTTTTCCCTTTCTGGCAGAGCCCTTCTCTTTATTATATCCATAGGAAAGATAGCGGAAATTATCACCACTTATCACAAAATATTTCACAGAAGCCAGCCTGTCCAGGATCGTCCTTCCGTCCAGGTTCTCATAATGCTGCTCCCATGGCGTATTCAGATACATTTCACTGAAAAAATCACTGATACTGCTGTTTGCAAGACTGAAATAATAAGCAGTACTGTTCGTACCCATATACATAGAAGTATTATCATAGGGCAATGCCCCATACTGGTCATAACGATAGACACCTGAATCCCCGGCGGCAAGAACCGCCTTATCCGTATTCGACTCCAGCTTATCCAGCGACTCCTCTTCGGCTGCAAACTCTGACAGATAATCCTTCTCATAAGAATACTGATAAGAAACATTCAACATAATGCTCACCACA
>NZ_JBWJVP010000049.1:0-7579 GCF_056339915.1 Blautia sp. ZXY-1-B12
TTCGCCACATACATCTGCACCAGATAATCATTCACTATAATCTGAATAAAAGCGCAAAACCAGATATTCCCAGTTTCGCGCTTTTTATTGTTTTACTTATTCACTTTCGAACAATCCCAGTGTGCCAACAAGTTGATTCTGCTGCTATTTCTTCTGTGCCTCTTTTTTCTTCATGTCAAGAATCTCTTCTGCAATCTCAACTTCGGATTTCTCATCCGGTGGAAGCACGATATTCAGAATGATAGCAAACAATGCTGCAGGTACGATTCCTGAACCGCCGAAGATCAATGTGATTGCCTGCGGCATATGTGCAAGGACTGCTGAGTTTGCCCCAAGTCCATAGCCAAGACCAAGTGCAACGGAGACAATTGTTACGTTTCTCGGAGTTACCGGCCATTTTGTGATAAGCTGGATACCGCTGACAACAATAGATGAGAACATCATAACTGCCGCACCGCCCAATACACTCTGAGGCATGATGGAGATCAGTGCTGCAAGCTTCGGAAACAGACCACATGCGATAAGGAAAATACCGCCTGTTGCAATTGAGAAACGGTTTACAACCTTGTTCATTGCAACCAGACCTACGTTCTGGCTGAAAGAAGTATTCGGAAGTACGCCAAATACTGCTGCCAGTGAAGATCCAAGGCCATCACACATAACGCCGCCGGAAAGCTCTTTGTCTTGTAGCTTCTCTTCCAAGACCGCCCTCTGTGATACCGGAAATATCACCGACAGTTTCTACAGCTGTTACAATAAACATGATGCAGATCGGAACGATTGCCCTTGCATCAAATACCCATTTGACAGGCATGATCTTCGGCACTGCAAACCAGGATGCGCTTGCTACTTTATCCCAGTTAAGAACCCAGGATTTGGTAGCTTCTACTGTTGCACCTGCATCATCCACATAAGTAAATGTTGTAGGAAGAACTGCTGCCATAATACTTACCAGCACATATCCAACGATAATGCCGATCAGAATTGATGCAAAGCTTGTAAATCCTTTTGTTCCATGTTTTAATACGACAATTACGACCAGAACTACAAAACCTACAAACAGACTTCTCTCAGAGAACCGTAGTCCTTAGCGGCACATTCCGCCGCCAAAAGAACTGATACCAACAGCAATCAGCGAAAGACCGATTGATAATACAACGGTTCCTGTTACAACTGACGGAAAAAATTTTCTCAATGGTTTCAGGAAGCTTCCCAGTACAGTTTCAAAAAGACCGCCGATAAAGGATGCCGCCATAATTGCACCATACGCAACCACTCCATTACCCATGACTCCTGCAACACTCTGGCATACGCCAATAAAACCGGAACTGGTTCCCATAACGATGGGGAGTTTACCACCCACAGGTCCTATGGTAAATACCTGAACCAATGTTACAATACCTGCAATCAGCATGGCATTCTGTAGAAGTGCTACCTGCAGTTCTCCGCCGGCTTCGATTCCACAGGCTGCTGTGATGATCAGAAGCGGTGTAAGATTACCTACGAACATAGCCAGCACATGCTGCAAACCAAGAGGAATCGCCAGCTTCGGTGGGCGGCCTTCCAGTCAAGGTCGTAGGGTGTTACTGTGTTTTTCTCTTGTTTCTCCATTCCTTTCCCTCTCTTTCGTGAATGTTGATGTGATTCGGCAAAAGGTTTTACAATAGCGATTTTTCCTATAATCAAAAACAAGGCAGTTATCCTTTTTTGAATAACCACCCTGTTATCATTTCATACTACTGTCATTACAATGAACTTTTGCTTTCACCTTTTTGCATTATAAAGGATTTTGGGGATTATGGCAATAGTAAAAAGAAATTTTGTATATTTTTGTATGAATATGCCGGCAACATAAAAAAGCCTGTAAACCTTTCACTCGATTTACAGACTCATCTTTCGTGTAGTAGCGAGAGAGGGGGATTCGAACCCTCGACACCACGGGTATGAACCGTGTGCTCTAGCCAACTGAGCTCCTCTCGCCATTTTCTTTTAAGATATGGAACCTATAGGGCTCGAACCTATGACCCTCTGCTTGTAAGGCAGATGCTCTCCCAGCTGAGCTAAGATTCCATATTTGTTGGTGACAGATTTCTCTGTCAAGTAGCGAGAGGGGGATTCGAACCCTCGACACCACGGGTATGAACCGTGTGCTCTAGCCAACTGAGCTATCTCGCCATTTTCTTTAAGATATGGAACCATAGGGCTCGAACCTATGACCCTCTGCTTGTAAGGCAGATGCTCTCCCAGCTGCAGCTAAGATTCCATATTGTGCTTGTTTCAGGCGGCTTATTTGTTGTCCGCTCCGTAACTTGCTTTGCTATTATATAATGGATTTTGTCGGATGTCAACACCTTTTTGAAACTTTTTTAATTTTTTTTATTTTTTTAATTATTCGTACATTTTAAAGCATTTCTGACACAAAAAAATCAAAAAGCACAAGACAAATGCAAGTCTCTTATTTCCATCACTTGCTCATAACCGAATGACTGCTTCGCAGTTTATTCAAAAAAAGATTCCTTCTCCAGTTTTACCTGAAAAAGGAATCTCCTGTTATCTGTCATTATTATCTGTTATTATTCAGCATCTTCTGCTGCTTCAGTTGTTTCTGCATTTTCTTCTGCAGTATCCTCTTTTGCTTCGTCCTTGCTATCTGTATCCTTGCTGTCTGTTTCTTCTGTAGCAGCTTCTTCAGTGTCTGTACTGTCATCAAAAGGAATTACAGCACCGTCATATTTTTCATTGATGAAGTCTTTGATCTCATCAGATTTCAGTACGTCAACTAAAGCTTTAATCTTATCGCTGTCTTCATTGCCTTCTTTTACTGCGATTACGTTTACATATGTCTTTGCTGCTTCAGAATCAGATTTCTCATATGCAAGTGCATCTTTTCCTACTGAGAATCCTGCTTCCAGAGCATAGTTTCCGTTTAATACTACGTAAGCTGTCTCACCTGTAACACGTGCTACCTGTGCTGCTTCCAGCTCTACGATCTTTACATTGTGAGGATTCTCTGCAATATCCTTAACAGTTGCATTTAATCCTGCGCCATCTTTCAAAGTGATGATTCCGTTATCCTGGAGAAGAAGAAGTGCTCTTGCTTCGTTTGTGGTATCATTTGGTACTGCGATAGAATCTCCGTCTTCCAGATCATCCAGGCTGTCTTTTGTTCCGGGATAGATTCCGAATGGCTCATAGTGAATACCGCCTGCATTTACAAGGTGTGTGCCCTTCTCCTCATTAAACTGATCCAGATATGGGATATGCTGGAAGTAGTTTGCATCAAACTCTCCACTCTCAACTACCTCGTTTGGTCTTACATAATCATCAAATACAGTAACCTCAAGGTCATATCCTTCTTTCTCAAGAAGTGGTTTTGCCTCCTCAAGGATCTCTGCGTGAGGTGTTGCAGATGCTGCAACTGTGATGGTTTTGTCATCATCCTTTGCATAAACGCCTGTGCTTAATGTTCCTGCCACTAATACTCCTGTTAAAACTGCTGCCACTAATTTTTTCATAATAATTGTCCTCCTGAATTTTATATTTTAACTTTTTTCATAACCATTTTATAATCAACAATTTCTTAAAACAATTGGGTTTATGTTATTTTCATCCATTCGAAAATATTTCATTAATTATGGATTTCTTATAGCTATTTTCTTCTGTCAATCTTATTTGCGATCATCATTCCCACTGACTGGAAAATCTGTACCAGCACCACCAGCAGGATAACTGTAACGATCATAATATCTGACTGATATCTGTAATATCCATAGCGGATGGCGATATCTCCAAGTCCGCCTCCTCCTACTGCACCGGACATGGCTGAATAACCAAGGATAGTTCCGATTGCAATCGTTGCTCCTGTGATCAGTGAAGTTCTGGCTTCTACCAGAAGAACCTTCACAATGATCCTTATATTGCTGGCACCCATAGCTCTGGCTGCCTCGATCACACCTGCATCCACCTCTTTAATAGAAGATTCCACCATTCGTGCGATAAAAGGAATGGCTGCCACTACCAGTGGCACTACCGTTGCTGTAGATCCATAGCTCTTTCCCACCACTGCTCTGGTAAAAGGAATCAGCAGGATCAGTAAGATCAGAAACGGAATACTTCTCACAATATTTGCAATTGCATCCAGTATCTTATACAACACTGCATTTGGTTTCAGTCCCTCTTTATCAGACACTGCCAGCAGCACTCCCATAGGAAGTCCGAACAGGTATCCCAGAACTGTGGAAAGAACTGTCATGTAAAGTGTTTCTCCCACACCCTGGACAATCATCATTATTGTCTCATGATCCCACATATTCTGTCACCTCCCCGATTGCTAAACCTTTTTCTTTCAGATACTGCTTCATCATTTCTGTCCTGGTACTGCCTTCCATAAACTCCAGTATCATCTCTCCCTTGGCTACACCACCTACATTCTTGGTATCTGCTTTGAGGATATTTACCGGTTCTCCGAAGGTAAGGATCAGATTTGCGATCACAGGCTCAAAAGCTGAATTCTCAGAGAATACGATTCGTATCTTCTCACCGCTTTTGATCTCTGCCTGTCCTTTTTCCCTGCCTGCATCCAGTCTGCTGTCTGCGTCGATATCAGAACCTGTATCCTTTCGGATCAGTTCTTTGGCAACCTCTGACTGAGGATTTGCAAAAATATCTGCAACCAGTCCTTTCTCAACCACTTCACCCTCATACATGATCGCCACATGTGTACAGATTTCACGCACCACCGACATCTGATGAGTAATGATCACTATGGTGATTCCAAACTGCTTATTAATCTTTTTCAGCAATTCCAGAATGGAAGAAGTAGTCTGCGGATCCAGTGCACTGGTAGCCTCGTCACAAAGTAAAATCTTCGGATCCGATGCAAGTGCTCTTGCAATGGCAACCCTCTGCTTCTGACCACCGGAGAGCTGTGCAGGATAAGCATTCTGCCTGTCCCCCAGACCAACGATCTCCAAAAGCTCTGCTGCCCTCTTTCTGGCCTCTGCCTTCTTCTTTCCTTTTATATAAAGTGGAAAACAGACATTATCAATCACTGACTTCTGCATCAGCAGATTGAAATGCTGAAAGATCATACCAATCTCTTCCCTCTGTTTCCTCAATTCTTTCTCTGTCAAATCTCCAAGAGCCTTCCCATCTATCAGAACCTGTCCCTCTGTAGGAACCTCCAGAAAATTCATACATCGTACCAATGTACTCTTACCTGCCCCCGACATACCGATAATCCCATATATATCACCGGAATCGATATTCAGGTTCACATCCTTCAAAGCCTCGACCACGCCATCTTTCGTGTCAAAAGACTTCCGGACCTTCTCAATCACAATCCCAGACATCTCATTCTCCCTCTCTCTTATTCCCCGCTCCGTTGAGCATGAACATACTATACCACTACACTTCCAAATATGCCAATTCATAATATCTAGCACCAGTTATAGTTTAAAACTATATTTTTATCGCTTTACCACATCAAATTCTATATCTCCTGGATTTATTCAGAAAGAAAAACAGCAGGAGAAAGGTCATATTCCTTTCATCCTACTGCTTTGAAAACGTAATATTCATTAAATTCCATCATCCACATCCGGTTCTTTGGGATTTGCACTTTTGCATCCATTACAGGTCATCCTCTGCTATATTCATTTTGACTTGGATAATCCATCTGAGAATAATTTGTCGTTTTGTCCCATGTAACATGAACCTGAGTCAAGCGGATATTCGCAATCCGGATCCAGAATACGCACTTACCATTTTTACTCTTCCAGGTATTTTTTGCGCAGCATTTACAGTTACTGACATTACCATACAAAACAGTATCAAAAAACACCTGTCAAAATCGCTGAGAACTTTTTCTTCCTCTTAGCTCCTTATCTTTTAATTTTTTTCACAGATGAGAACGCACTGTAAACTTTCTTTCCTTTCACTGTCTGATATGCGCGGATTTTATACTGATAAGTAGTATTCTTTTTTAATCCCTTATCTGTAAAAGAAGTGGATCTTGTGTCACTGACTTTTTTCCATGTCTTTCCAGTCAGTTTGTATACTTCATAACCAGATGCACCTTTTGTCTTGGCCCAGGTTACTTTCCAGCTCTGTCAAGCCCCATCATATTTTTCCAGCCCCGGATAGGTTTCCAGGAAATATTCATATCTCTGTACCGGATTACAGGTAAGAATCATTTTTCTGTATTCATATTCCCTCATAGATGCCACACTCTGCATTCGATTACAGACCAGAGCAATTTCTATATTCTCCATAGCCAGCTTTCGAAGAACATCCGCTGATATCCTTACAATTTCACAATCCGTTATCAACTCCACTGTCAGGAAAGAGGTTATCTGCTTGTCCAAATTCATGATCCCTACCAAAGCTTTACCTTCTCGTTCTCTTTCATCAGCAAAGTTTTTGCTTTCAACTTACAGATTTCCGAGTTCTCCGCCAACACCTCCAGCACAGCTTCCGATTTTATTCCTATCACATTATGAAAAAAATCTTTCAGTTTTTCCTCTTCATTTTCCCTTTTTCTTTCATCACTCATACTTTTTCCTTTTTACACTCTCAAAATCACCAGACAAAACCATCTTGCTTAAAGTTACTGTTTATCCTGTTCTTTTGCAAACAAGATTTTCTCTAATTATATCTTATTGTCTGACAAATAGCAATTTCACCGCTTGATTCAAATCAAGTAATCAAAAATATTTTTCCCAAACATACCCTTCACAATTTTTACTGCTACACAAAAATAGCTATAAGACTTCATTTTTGAAATCCTATAGCTTTGCTATTGATAATATTACGTTGTATTTGTAATCATCAATTATTTTCCAGTAACCATTGGAACACGACTAATAAACCGAACAATACTTGTGTCTTTATTCTTTATCATATTCAAAAATAACCGAAATCCTACTCATTTCTAAAACATATTTCGATAAGTCAAAATTACAATTTTCACACTTTAATTGATATAATATTCAACAACTAAACAAGGAGGCCATTTAACCATGAATAATGTAAAAATTCTATGTATCGCAGGCAGTATCGTACTCGGTAGTATATTGCTATCCGGACAAGCTTTTGGCAAAGCCCCCTCAGATCTAATCACCCTTTCCGCCCCTAAGGAGCCTGAGGGGCAACATGTATCTTATGATATAGATGGTTCCGGCTCTTATTATGACAGTGAGTCAGATACAACTTACTATTTTGTCAAGGGGATTGTCACTTCTTATTCTAATCATACAAAAACCTTTTCACTGACTTCCGACGTCGGTGAAACTTATGAGTTACCGGCAGATACGGATATTAATATAACCGACTATCTCAACACAGAAGCACATATATGGTACTCAGAAGACTCTCAAAAAAACTTAAAATTACTTGTGTTCTCTCCTCAAATTTTTTGGGAACATATTAATGAGCTGGAATCAGATGAGCAAATTCCGGATGGTGCCACAGAAATTGATGGGACTCTTTCAAAATATATCTCTTTCTGGTTAACAGAAGATAAAATAGATGTTACTCTCTTATTTGTTGAGGACAACGATGGAAACACTCATATATATGC
>NZ_JBWJVP010000050.1:0-2940 GCF_056339915.1 Blautia sp. ZXY-1-B12
CGTGCAGGCTAAGCGTAGACAGCAAGATAGCAGGGATAGCTATGGAGCACCGAAATCCCAAAGTATCAGAGGGTCGACACCGTGGTCTGGGTGGAAGACAATATATGCACTTATCGTTATGGTGAGATTTTGCATGCCTCTGCGGTGTTGTTGAAACTATTCATGTCAGACAGGGACTATATGTCAACTGGAGAGGACCTGCATTTTCTTTTCAGAGTGTGTAAATGAAAAGTATGTCCGCCAACCAAAAGAAGAAAGACAAACGAAGTGCAGGTAGTCGGAGGCCCGAACAGTACCGGTGAAGGTATGAACAAAATAAATACTGGAGGGAAGTCGAGAGAGAACTGTGCCTCGCAGTTCTGGCCTGCGAAACTATATCAAAGAGGAAACATTAGCTATACACAGAGATAGGGGAACTAATGGAAACGAAATTGGCGAGAATATCACAATTATCAAAAGAAAACCCAGACATGGTCTTTACATCACTGGGGCATCTTATCAATAAGGAGATGCTTGAGAACTGTCATGTCCAGATGGATGGAACGAAAGCCGTAGGAATAGATGGAGTTACCAAAGAAGAATACGGAAGAAATCTGGAAGAAAATCTAGAAGCCCTTATAGAAAGTTTGAAGAAGAAATCCTATAAGCCTAAACCAGCAAGACTGGTAGAAATACCAAAGGATAATGGGAAGATGCGGCCACTTAGTATCTACTGTTATGAAGACAAGCTGGTACAGGAAGCACTGCGCAGGATACTGGAAGCAGTATTCGAGCCAATGTTTTATGATGAGATGATGGGATTCAGACCCAACAGGGGCTGCCATAAAGCAATCCGCAAACTAAACATAATGCTGGAAAGGAAACCGACGAATTATGTTCTGGATGCGGATATAAAAGGATTCTTCCAGCATCTTGACCATGAATGGATTGTGCGTTTTATAGAATCAAGGATCAAAGACCCGAATATCATCCGCCTTGTCAGACGAATGCTGAAAGCAGGAATTATGAATAACTATGAATTTGAAGCAACAGAGGAAGGAAGTGGACAAGGTTCCGTCTGCTCTCCGATAATTTCCTGTATCTATATGCACTATGTGCTGATATGGTGGTTCAGAGAGGTGGTAACGCCGATGTTAAAGGGATATGCAGGTCTGGTGGTCTATGCTGATGATTGTGCGCCACGAAGGCGGAAACTTGTGACATGATGTCAAACAAGTATAGCCATGCTGTGTGAATGATGATGGCAGGCCCATCGGAACCGCTATATAGGTGGAGGTTTCAAATCACTCTGAGGTGCTGTAGTCAAAAGCTATGGTACTGAGCGTCAGAGAAAAGGCTGTACAAAACAGTCAGGTGTGGACAGTGGAGATGAACGAAGCTGTGAACCACTTACGAAAACGTCGAAAGCGTAGAGACTCCATCAAAACCAGGGGGTCAGTCGTTAACCTGGGATAAGCATAACGGGAGCCTATTTACTGGTTATGCGGTGGACGGCGTAAAGGTGGCATGAACACTGTTCAGGCATTCATATGGAACGTGGGAACCTACGGGCTGGTGTTAAGGGAGAGTGCCAAGTGGACGAACCGCAAGGTACAGAGTACTGATACAGTCATAGGGGCAGAGTGGCTTGTAGTAGTGAAGAGGGTTTCTGAAAAGAAAACAGAGCGAAGAAGCCACAGTATCCAAGCAGAGTAAATAAGTCAACTTAGGAATAAGGAGGAGCTTATGAGCGAAGCAAAACAGTTTGATATTTCAAAGAAGGCTGTAATTGCAGCTTTTCAGGCGGTAAAGGAAAACGCAGGAAGTTACGGGGCAGATGAACAAACCATAAAAGAGTTTGAGGAGCATCTTAATAACAACCTGTATAAACTATGGAACCGGATGGCATCAGGAAGTTATTTCCCGAAGCCTGTAAGGGCAGTAGCAATACCCAAGAAAAATGGTGGAATCAGAATTTTGGGAATTCCAACAGTAGAAGACAGAATCGCACAAATGGTTGCGAAGATGTACTTTGAACCGCTGGTTGAACCAATGTTTTACAATGACTCATATGGATACCGTCCGAACAAATCTGCAATTCAGGCAGTAGGACAAGCAAGGGAAAGATGTTTTAAAAGAGACTGGGTATTGGAATTAGATATCAAAGGGCTCTTTGATAACATCAAACATGGATATCTGATGTACATGGTTGAGAAACATACGCAAATAAAATGGCTGATACTTTATATAAAACGTTGGCTTACAGTGCCGTTCATCATGAGTGATGGCTCGGTTGCTGAACGCAGGTCAGGAACACCTCAGGGTGGAGTTATCAGTCCTGTGCTTGCAAATCTATTTCTTCACTATGTATTTGATGACTTTATGACAAAAGCATATCCGAACATCTGGTGGGAAAGATATGCTGATGATGGAGTACTGCACTGCCAATCGTACAAGCAGGCTGCATTTATAAAGCAGAAACTGGAAGAACGTTTTCAGCAGTTTGGATTGGAACTGAATAAAGAAAAGACACGTATTGTCTACTGCAAGGATAACCGAAGGCCACAAAACTATAGTTGTACCCAATTCACTTTTCTGGGATATACGTTCAGACCAAGGCTAAATAAGAATAAAGAAGGAAAGTTCTTTGTAGGCTTTACGCCTGCGGTCAGTGAAAAAGCCAAAACTGCTATGAAACAGAAGATCAGAGAATGGAAGATACAGTTAAAGGCGGATCTCTCATTAAAAGATATTGGGAACATGATAAACAAAGTAGTGCAAGGATGGATTAACTACTACACACACTATTATAAGTCAGAATTTTATGAGGTGTTGCGTTATATCAATCAATGTCTGATTAAATGGGTACGACGAAGTTATAAAAAGAAAAACACGAGAAGCAGAGCCGAGCACTGGCTTGGTGCAGTAGCCAGAAGAGACAGAAACTTGTTTGCACACTGG